>JAZSLY010000183.1:0-4726 GCA_045535585.1 Eubacteriales bacterium | reverse complement strand
CTTGGCCCACAGAACGACATGGCTACGATCCGACTTCCTTTTGCTCTGTCGGGGAAAGAAGAGCGCAATGTCGGCGCTGAAAATAAATAAACCCTTCATAATTTACGATAAAAACGGCGAGCCTACCGAGGAAATGCAAAGAGTTTACCAATGCTCGCTGATAGGAGAATGACGTGTCAAACGAAATTGTAAAGGGCGCGCTCTACGTGGTGGCAACACCCATAGGCAATCTGTCGGATCTGTCGGAGCGTGCCAAAAAGGTTCTGTCCGAGGTGGACTTTATCGCCGCCGAGGATACTCGGGTCACGGGTAAGCTTCTTATGTGCATCGGCACAAAGAAGCCCTGTGTCAGCTATCACGAGCACAACAAGCGTGAAAAGGGCGAGGAGATTATAAAACGCCTTAAAAACGGGGAGTCCTGCGCTATCGTCAGCGATGCGGGCACGCCTGCCATTTCCGACCCGGGTGAAGATTTGGTACGGCTCTGCGCCGAGGAGGGAGTGGTGGCTTTTGCCGTGCCCGGTCCCTGCGCCGCCGTGTCCGCACTTTCCATATCGGGTCTCTTTACTGGAAGATTTGCCTTCGAGGGCTTTCTTTCCACCAACAAGAGCGAGAGACGCCGACATCTTGAGGCGGTACGTACCTTGGAGCACACCCTCATTTTCTACGAAGCCCCCCACAAGCTTTGCGACACCCTGACCGCTATGCTGGAGGTACTGGGCGACCGTCGGGTCTCCCTTGTGCGTGAGCTTACCAAGATAAACGAGGAGGTCATTCGCACCACTCTGTCGGGCGCTTTGAAATATTACGAGGACAAGAGCCCCAAGGGAGAGTACGTGCTGGTGCTTGAGGGTGCAAAGAAGGAAGAAATAGAGACCTTCTGGCAGGATATGGACGAGGTGACCCACGTGGAGCACTATCTATCCACGGGATTGGAGAGAATGGACGCAATAAAGGCGGTTGCCCGTGACCGCGGGGTTGCCAAAAGCGTGATTTATAAGCTTTGGAACGAAAGGTGTTAAAAAATTCACAAAAAACTCTTGTAAAATGGAATTTTCTGTGATATTATAAATAATCAGAGATTAATTGATAAGGAGTAAAACAATGTATAACAAGAAGACCATTGAAGACATTCAGGTTTCAGGCAAGAAGGTTCTTGCAAGATGTGATTTCAACGTGCCCTTCAAGGACGGAGTTATCACAGACGATAAGAGAATTGTAGGCGCACTTCCCACAATCAAATATCTTATAGATAACGGCGCCGCTGTTATCCTCTGCTCACATATGGGCAGACCCCACAACGTTCTGAACGCAACTCTTAAATTAAGCAAGAAGGACAAGAAGAAGATAGAGGCTCTCCCCGAAAACGAGAGAGAGGCTGCTACCGCCGAGATGCTTGAAAAGGCAAAGGGCGACGTGAAGAAGCTTTCTCTTGCCCCCGTTGCAAAGCGCATTTCAGAGCTTCTTGGCAAGGAAGTTATTATGGCTTCCGACGTAATCGGTCCCGATGCCAAGGCAAAGGCTGCCGCTCTCAAGGCAGGCGAAATTCTTTTGCTTGAAAACGTTCGCTTCCACGAGGAAGAGGAAAAGAACGACGAAGCGTTTGCGAAGGCGCTCGGCTCACTCTGCGACGTATACGTAAACGACGCATTCGGCACTGCACACCGTGCACACGCATCAACTGCAGGCGTTGCAATGTTCTGCCCCGAGAAGCCTGCCGTATGCGGATACCTCATTCAGAAGGAGGTAGAGGTTATGGGTGGCGCTCTTGCTAACCCTGCCCGTCCCTTCGTTGCTATCCTCGGCGGTGCTAAGGTTTCCGACAAGATCGGCGTTACCAACAACCTCACCGACAAGGTTGACACACTTATCGTCGGCGGCGGTATGGCGTACACCTTCTTCAAGGCGTTCGGCGAGAACATCGGTACTTCAATCTGTGAGGAGGACAAGGTTGACCTTGCCCGTGAGCTTGTAGAAAAGGCTCGTGCAAAGGGTGTTAACTTCCTTCTTCCCGTTGACAACATCATTGCTCGTGAGTATGCAGAGGATTCTGTAAATATGAGAATTTATTCCGACTCCATTCCTGACGGCTGGATGGGTCTCGACATCGGTCCTACAACCACCGAGCTCTTCGCAAAGACCATTCAGGGCGCAGGTACTGTCGTTTGGAACGGTCCTATGGGCGTTACCGAGTGGGAGAATTTCTCAAATGGTACAAAGGGCGTGGCTAAGGCTATGCCTGAGTGCGACGGTATTACCATCATCGGCGGCGGTGACTCTGCTGCGGCTGCCGAGACTCTTGGCTTTGCAGATAAGATGACACACGTTTCCACGGGTGGCGGTGCTTCACTTGAGTTCCTTGAAGGACTTGAGCTTCCCGGTATCGCTTGTCTCAACGACAAATAATAGGTTATCACCGAATAAACCGAATAAAATATAAAGAGGTTAAAAAAATGGATAGAAAATATATTATCGCGGGCAACTGGAAAATGAACAAGACACCCGCAGAGGCAAAGGCTTTACTTGAGGAGATAGTAGAGGTTAACGCAGGCAAGAACACCTGCGAGATAGTTCTTTGCGTTCCCGCAATCGACATTCCTGCCGCAATCGAGGCAACAAAGGGCACTAACATCAAGATTGGCGCACAGAACGTTCACTTCAAGGACAACGGCGCGTACACCGCAGAGATTTCTGCCGCTATGCTCAAGGAGTGTGGCGTTGAGTACGTAATCATCGGTCACAGCGAAAGAAGACAGTATTTCGGCGAGACCGACCAGACAGTAAACCTCAGAACCACTCAGGCTCTTGCCAACGGACTTCGCGCTATCGTTTGCGTAGGCGAGACTCTTGAAGAGCGTCGCGACAACATCACCTTCGAGGTTATCGCTATTCAGGTTAAGCGTGCATTCAAGGACATTTCTGCCGAGGATATGGCAAACGTAGTTATCGCATACGAGCCCGTTTGGGCAATCGGTACGGGCGAGACTGCTACCAACGAGCAGGCTGAAGAGGTTTGCGCTTATATCCGCGCTCTTATTGCAGAGCTTTACTCTACCGATATCGCAAACGCTATGACCATCCAGTACGGCGGCTCAATGAACGCCAAGAACGCTGCAGAGCTTCTCTCAATGGACAACATCGACGGCGGTCTTATCGGCGGTGCTTCTCTTAAAGCTCCCGACTTCACCACTATCGTAGACAGCGTTGTTCTTTAATTCCTACAATATATAATAGTGGGGTTGTAAAAAACTCGGTAGAGTTTTTTCCAACCCCTGACTCTTAAAGGAGATAGGAAAAAATGCTTCAGAATGAGCAAACCGAAGCTCGTCGCCGTACAAATGTACGGCAGTAGCGAGGTTTGTTCATAGTCAAAAAAATATATTTTTTTAAAAAACTCGTTTTTTGAGTTTTTACCTTAAAATTTACCGTATAAAAATTTTTCAAAACCTTAAAAAATAATACTATTTTGTTTTTTTGACGTTCTGGACTTTTTTTACATCTCCTCTTACAAGGAGAAATATATGAACTTCATTCTTTCCGACAATTCTAATCTCAAGCCTATCTTCGAGGGCAACGAAAGGATTGCTTACCGTGACCCTACCTGCTGTTACTCCGACGGCGTCTATCATCTCTTTATGACCGTCAGCACCAAAAAGGACGGATATATGTATAACCGCGTGGCAAAGTCGGAAAGCCGTGACCTCCTTTCCTGGAGCGAGCCCGTGTTCCTCACGCCTGCTGACACCAGCCTCAACTATTGCAGTCCTGGTAACGTCATCTCGGCAAACGGCGAATACCTCGTTTCTATTTGCTCCTATCCTATGCCCTTTCCCTTTGAAAAGCAGAGCTACGCTAACGAGGACGCAAGACTCTTTCTTATGAGAACGAAGGATTTTAAAACCTTTACCGAGCCCGAAATGATAATGGCAAAGGGCGATATGCCCGTTGAGGATATGGGGAGAATGATAGACCCCTGCATTTTCAGGGATAAGGACGACGAAGGGCTTTTCCACCTGATGTTCAAGCAAAACGGAGTCAGCCTCTCTCACTCCCGCGACCTCTGCCATTGGAGCTTTGACAGATATATCGACGGCGGAGAAAACGCAAGCGTCGTGGTAAGGGAGGGCAAATACTTCCTGATGCATTCCCCCGAAAACGGCATCGGCATCAAAGCTTCCGCCGACCTCGTTAGCTGGCAGGACGAGGGCGTGACCCTTCTCGGCCACGGAAAATGGGAGTGGGCAACGGGACGCTTGACGGCAGGCTATATAATGGAAGCCCCCGAGGGCTTTAAATATAGGTATATAGTTTTCTTCCACAGCTCAAGAAAAGAGGAGTGGCCCGAGACCCACGGAGGCGCTTCGGTGGCTATGGTGTTCACAAACGACCTTGAAAGCTACTTCTGCCAATAGAAAATTTTTCAAATAATGGAATAAAATCTACTTAATATATACATAATATATACAACCGGCATTCAATATATTGTGGGTAATATAGTACAAAGACACAATATATATTCAAGTCAAAAAAACTTGCAAAAAAATGTAGAAAAACCCCTTGACAAAGCGAAAAAAAAGTGGTAGTATATACCCACTCCCCTCAAAAAAGGGAGCTGGTAGCACACTGAAAACCTCTTGAAAAAAACTTTTAAAAAAGTTAAAAAAAGGTATTGACAAAGGAGGAAAGGTGTGATATACTAACAAGGCTGTCGCGAGGGCGAGAGCGA
>JAZSLY010000092.1:0-2871 GCA_045535585.1 Eubacteriales bacterium | reverse complement strand
CCTCCGTTCTGGTTTCTAGTCAATTCCATTTTAACGGATTTCTTCCAAATATGCTCTACTTTTTTAGATTATTTTTTTGTAGGCTCTTTGGGTTCACCCCAACATTTATTATAGAGCCATTTAAATTTACGTATTACTTATTTAGTTCTTGTTTCCGTGAATAGGTGCGGGAATCTTTCCGCCGCGATTGATGAATTTTTCTGCCGACGTATTGATGACGGGCATTATGGGTGCGCGACCGAGAAGTCCGCCAAATTCGACGTAATCGCCAACCGTCTTGTTGGGAACGGGAATAACACGCACGGCGGTAGTCTTACTGTTGACCATACCGATTGCCATTTCGTCAGCAATCATAGCAGAGATAGTTGAGGCAGGAGTATCACCGGGCACCGCCACCATATCAATTCCGACACTGCAGACAGCGGTCATTGCTTCAAGCTTGGAAAGAGTCAGAACGCCCTTTGCGGCACTGTCTATCATACCTATATCCTCGCTGACGGGAATGAACGCACCCGAAAGTCCTCCGACTCTCGAGCTTGCCATAGTACCGCCCTTCTTAACCGCGTCGTTAAGGAGTGCGAGAGCTGCCGTAGTACCGTGACCGCCGACACATTCAAGTCCGATTTCTTCAAGAACGTGACCGACGCTATCACCGATAACGGGGGTAGGTGCAAGCGAGAGGTCTACAATTCCAAACTCTGCGCCAAGGCGCTTTGCGGCTTCGTTAGCAATGAGCTGACCTACACGTGTAATCTTAAATGCAGTCTTCTTGATTACCTCTGCAACCTCGGCAATATCGGCGTGAGGTATATTTTTAAGCGCGTGATGAACGACACCGGGACCCGAAACGCCGACGTTGATTACCGTGTCTCCTTCACCAATTCCGTGGAAAGCGCCTGCCATAAAGGGATTGTCCTCAACGGCATTGCAGAAAACAACGAACTTTGCACATCCAAAGCCGTCGGCATCTGCAGTTATATCGGCAGTCTTTTTGATTATTTCGCCAATAAGCTTGATTGCATCAAGGTTGATGCCGGAGCGTGTAGAGCCAACGTTTACCGACGAACAAAGCTTTTCGGTTGTGGCAAGGACTTCGGGAATACTGTTTATAAAGGCGCGCTCCGACTCTGTCATTGACTTATGAACAAGTGCGGAATATCCGCCAAGGAAATCAACGCCAACCGTCTTTGCGGCACGGTCAAGTGCGCGGGCAAGAATAATTTCTTCACCCGGAAAATTTGCGGTGAGAATAGATGCGGGCGTTATGGAAATGCGCTTATTTACAATGGGCACGCCGTAGGTTGCGGAAAGCTCCTCACCGACAGATACAATGTTCTCGGCTCTTTTACAAATAGTATCGTAGACCGCATCGGCAGTAGCACTCATAGAGCCTCTGATAGAGGATAAAAGAGAAATACCCATCGTTATGGTACGGACGTCAAAATGCTCGTCCTTGACCATATTTATCGTTTCAAGAATTTCGTTATTATTTATCATTTTGTCACCTTAAATCTTATGCATCGAATTAAAAATGTCTTCGTGCTGAACGTAGATTTCAACGCCTATCTCTTCGCCAAGCGCCTTCATTTTGCCAACAAGGCTTGTAAACTCCAGCTTACTTGCCGAAATATCAACAAGCATTACCATTGTAAAAAAGCCCTGCATAATAGTTTGTGATATATCTTCGATGTTTATTGAATTATCAGCAAGAACGGTGCTTACCTTTGCGATAATTCCAGACTTGTCTTTTCCGATTACTGTTACTATTGCTTTCATTATATTTTCCCTTTCAATTACTTTTCGTATATTCTAACACATATTTAATAAAAATGCAAGATTATGACAAAATTTGTTAAATAATTCTCAATGTTTTAAGATATTCCTTTTGTTCATCGCTTATTCTGTAGCTTTCTACGGCTTTTTGTATGGCTTTATTGTGCACCCAAACGTTAAGCCTCTCCCCTTTTAAGTATTTTAGGGCATACCTCTCCTGCTTGGCAAGAGCTGTTGCAAAATACCAGGCAAGCATCATATTCACGTAGTATTTGTCACTCCTGACAGATGCAACGAGCTCCATATATTTTACATCAAACAAATCATCAAGAAAGTGATCCATCAGCATTTTGACGGCAAACCTTACGGTATACTCGTGCTCGGACAAGATCCATTTATGAATATATGGCAACAAAGCTTCAGCACTCTTTTTAAAGACCTTTGGTGTGAGAGAGTCGCAAATCGCCCAATTATCAACGAAAGGCAAAAAGTCTTCAACCAATGCAATGGCTTTATCAAGGTCTTTAAAGTCGGAAATGATAAAAGAGTGAACGGCATTTTCGTCGTAATATTTATGAGGAAGGTCAGATAAAAAGTCTTCAACGTCGGGATGGGTTTTATATTTCTTTGCAATATTTCTCAATGCGGGCGCTCGCACACCGATAATAGTTCCGGGGTCAACGCTTGGCAAGAGAGACGAATGAAAGGCTTGATACTTTTCGTCTCTTAATGAGAAAAGCTCGCAAATAATTTCATCGGTAATTTTCATTCTTCTTTCCCCTCCTTTTACAGATACATTTTATAACACAATAAAACTTTTGTAAATAGAAACGGGAAAATTTTTATTTGCTATTGACTTTTTCAATAAAATGTGTATAATATGTTTTGTTGACCTGCGAGAGTGGCGAAATTGGCAGACGCGCACGTTTGAGGGGCGTGTGGTTATCCGTACGGGTTCAAGTCCCGTCTCTCGCACCAAAATTGACAAACACACTTCAAACACAAAATGAAGTGTGTTTGTTCCTTTTTAAGCCACTTTTTCGATTGAAAAGTGGCTTTTTCTATTCTAAAACAACAATATTGTATCTAAAAATCAGC
>JAZSLY010000101.1:0-13203 GCA_045535585.1 Eubacteriales bacterium | reverse complement strand
CCAAGGGCTTCGGTAGTGAAAATATGAGTAAAAACAAAATGTTTACTCCAAATACAACGAGGGACGAAATAATAGATTTCATTGTTGACACCGTCAAGAGCGCAGGCTCCAACCCCTGCCCTCCAATCGTGGTGGGCGTTGGTATAGGCGGTACCTTTGATTATAGCGCTGTTCTTGCAAAAAAGGCTCTTGCACGAAGCATCAACACCCGTCACAGTGATGAGTTTTACGCCGAAATGGAAAAGGCTTGCCTTGAAAAAATAAACAAGCTTGACATAGGCGTTCAAGGTCTTGGCGGTCCTACTACCGCCCTTGCCGTAAACGTCGAAACCTACCCGACACATATAGCAGGACTTCCCGTTTCGGTCAATATTTCCTGCCACGTAACACGTCACAAGACCGCAATTATTTAGTTCAACCTAATATTAAAGGCTGTAAGCTCGGTGGAGCTTACAGCCTTTTTGCTATGTAAGGTGTGTGGCGTAATAAAACGCCCAGGAGTCCGTCTCCTCATTGTGCAAATACCGAACGACGATAGTAACGTTCTCGATGTCAGTATCGAAGATAAAAATTGAATCTTCTTCTACGGTTACTTCGTCTATATTGATTTCCTGAATTTTTGCGTCGTTTTCAGAGCTCTCAATATATTTAAGTGCCTTCGTATAGGCATCCGTCAAAAGCTCGTCCTGCTTTAATTCTGCGCTTCTTTTATAAAAGTCCTGAAGCTCGAGAGCGCAGGTTGCAAGATAAACGTCGCCCTCATATTCTTTGTTTGAAACGTCAAGATACTTTTCCTTCAGCGCTTCATCGGTAATATATGATACAACGTAATTGCCCTTGTTATCTGCATCCCAACGTGACAATAAAATCATATAATTGGTGTCGTCGGTAAACCTTTCACTATTAGCGGGAGACACAAGAAGCTCGACGTTATACATCGTGGCATTCGTGTAAATGCTGTCAGAATAGTTGCCTACCTCGTATATATCCGAAACCCTAATTTCAGTAACGGCAATTTCATTGGTGATAAAGTCCTTGGCAACACTTTTTGCTAAGACAATCGCCTCTTTCAAAACGGCAGAATCAAAATCAAGCTCTGCGTTTACGGATATCATAGTATCGTCCTCAAACTCCACTTGAAACTCGTTCTTTTTCGAGCTTTCGGCTACGTTATTTCTATAAATAATCGCTTCAAGCTCTGCGTTTTTTCTAAAAAGCAAAAATATACACGAGAACAAAACGATTGTCAAAGCCGCTAAAACTATAATCTTCTTATTGTTAGACATTTTTTCACCACCTATTTCATTGGCATAATCTTTACCAAAATCATAATAAAATGCATAACGCTTCCTGCAACTACAAACAAATGGAAAACTGAATGGAAATAGCGCACCTTTCTTCCAAAAGCGTACAAAACGGCGCCGACTGTATAAAAAATACCGCCAAGAACTAAAAATATAGTTCCGAATTTTCCAACCGACATAATTATATCCTTTATAAAGAGAACGGCGCACCACCCCATACCGAGATAGCAAACCATAGCAAATACGCTATATTTTTTCCAGTCAATCGCTGTTAGCACAATTCCAAGAATAGCAAAAAACCAGATAACGCCAAAGACCGACCAACCTAAAACGGGGTTGATAAGCCTGAAGGCAACGAGCGTGATAGGAGTATACGTTCCTGCAATCAACAAAAAAATAGTACAATGGTCAATTACTTGGAAAACCTTCTTGGCAAGGGGCGGAACGAGTCCGTGATAAACGCTGGAAACAGTATATAATAAAGTCATAGTAACGCCGTAAATAGCACCGCTGACAATTCCCCAGGCGTTCTTGTAGTAGGCTGCTACCGCAACGCATAAAACGAGAGCCACGAGGGCGAAGGTAGCACCTACGGTATGCGACACAAAATTAAAAATCTCCTCTCCCCTTGTATAGTCGGGCAGGGTTCTGTCGGCAAGCTTCGTCCTTTTCAAAAAATCACCACCTAAAAAACAGAAAGGGACGCCAAAAAATTGGTGTCCCTGATAGTAACAATGCAGACACCATTGATATCATACATTTTACTATTATTATTAGATTTTGTCAACAAAAAATTAGTCGATAACGCGAGTTTTGATAACGAAATCCAATGCCTCAACGTCCTTTGCAACGCTTGTGTCGGAAACGTCGATAATTGCGTATCCGTAGTCACCCTTGACGCCAGAAACGATAGCAAGAGGCTTTGCGGTAGCGCTGATTTTAGCGATAGCTTCGTCGGAATTCTTATAAAGCGCCGTGATACGCTTGTTTGACGTAACGGGAACGGAAACGTTAGGATAGTTAACTGAGTTAACAATATTACCGTTCTCGATAAAGTTAACAAGCTCATTTGCCGCCATAATCGCACAGTTGTCCTCCGACTCGGGTGTAGAAGCACCAAGATGAGGAATAGCAATAACGTTTTTGTAGGTTGAAAGAGTATTGTTGGGGAAATCGGTAACGTATGTTGCAACCTTGTCAGCATCAAGTGCCGCCTTCATAGAATCGGCGTCAACGAGGTCTGCGCGCGCAAGGTTAATAATTCTAACGTTGTCCTTCATTTGCTCGATAGCGGCAGTATTTATCATTCCCTTAGTAGTAGGAGTTGCAGGAACGTGGAGAGTGATGAAATCAGCTACGGCATAAACGTCTGCAACGTCAGCGGTAGTCTTAACCGCAGGATTGAGAGAAAGTGCGCTCTTAACCGAGAGATATGGGTCGTAGCCGATAACGTTCATACCAAGCGCAATAGCTGCGTTAGCAACCATAGCACCAATAGCGCCGAGACCAATTACACCGAGAGTCTTACCAAAGATTTCAGGACCAACGAATGCGCCCTTACCCTTTTCAACTGCCTTTGCAATATCCTCGTTATCGGAAAGTCCCTTTGCCCAATCAATAGCATCGGTAATCTTTCTGCAAGAGAGCAGGAGTGCCGCAACAGCAAGCTCCTTAACTGCGTTTGCGTTAGCGCCGGGAGTGTTGAAAACTACTATTCCCTCTTCTGCACATCTGTCAAGAGGGATGTTATTTACGCCTGCACCTGCACGTGCAATAGCAAGGAGAGATGAGTCAAACTCCATATCGTGCATTGCCGCAGAGCGCACCATAATAGCGCAAGGATTATCAATTTCCTCGGCAATAGCGTATTTTTCTTTATCAAATATATCTGTACCGCATTTAGCAATCTTATTTAAAAGCTTAATGTTATTCATATGTGCTCCTCTTCGTATTTCTTCAAGAATTCAACAAGTGCAATAACGCCGTCCTTGGGCATAGCGTTATAGATAGATGCTCGCATACCGCCAACGGATCTGTGTCCCTTAATGCTGACAAGTCCTGCAGCTGCAGCCTTCTTACAAACGTCAGCGTCAATTTCCTCATTACCGGTAACAAAGCATACGTTCATAAGTGAACGAACGGATTTTTCAGCAGTAGGTTTGAACAGCTTGGAAGAATCAAGGTAATCGTAAAGGATAGCCGCCTTTTCCTTGTTCATCTTGTTCATAACCTCAACGCCGCCCAGCTTCTGTATCCACTTGTATACAAGTCCTGCAATATAAATGGAGTAACAAGGGGGTGTGTTATACATAGAATCGTTTTCAGCAATAGCTTTATAATCAAGCATTACAGGGGTATCAGGGCGTGCATTTCCTATAAGGTCCTCTCTGATGATTACAACGGTAACACCTGAGGGGCCCATATTTTTCTGCGCACCTGCATAGATAACGCCGAACTTCGTAACGTCGATAGGCTCAGACAGAATGCAGGATGACATATCGGCAACCAAAGGAATATCACCGGTATCGGGAATGTAGTCGAAATGCGTTCCGTAAATTGTGTTGTTATAACAGATATGCACGTAGTCGGCATCAGGACGGATATCCGCCTTTGTAATCTTGGGAATATAAGAGAAATTCTTATCCTTGGAAGAAGCTATTTCCTTAACGTCGCCGTATTTCTGGGCTTCCTTATAAGCCTTACCTGAGAACTGACCCGAAACGATATAGTCAGCCTTGTTGTTCTTGTTCATAAGGTTGAGGGGAACTGCCGCAAACTGTGTTGAAGCACCGCCCTGCATAAACAGAATTTTATAGTTGTCGGGAATATTAAGAACACTGCGAAGGTTAGCAAACGCCTCCATGATGGTGCTCTCGTAAGCCTTTGATCTGTGGCTCATTTCCATAACGGACATTCCCGATCCATTAAAATCGGTCATCTCGCTTGCCGCGGTTTCTAATACTTCAAGCGGTAACATAGAAGGTCCCGCTGCAAAATTGTAAACTCTACTCATAGTTGATATCATCCTCCTTAATTCAACTTAACAATGAATTTAATTTAGTATATACCTAAATTGAAAATATGTCAAGTACGAAATTGCACAAAAAATGAAGAAAAATCGGTATGAAATATGGCAAATTAAAAAGCGCATCAAAAGACGCGCTTTTTAGTAGTATTTGCCGAATAAAATTATTTATTAAGGTTTGCTTTGAGATTGTCAAGCTGAGTACGAAGCTCTGCAGGAAGTCTGTCGCCAAACTTCTTGAAATGCTCTTCTATTTCAGCTGCTTCCTTGTTCCATGTATCCTTGTCAACGATAAGAATGTCAACGAGAGTATCGCGAGAAAAGTCCTCAAGGTCGGTGAGGTCAATATCGTCGGGATTGGGAACGTAACCGATAGGAGTTTCAACAGCGTCAACCTTATCTTCGCAACGGTCAATGATCCAGTTAAGAACACGCATATTGTCACCGAAGCCGGGCCACAAGAAATTACCTTCGTCATCGGTTCTGAACCAGTTAACGTTGAATATCTTGGGAGCCTTGTCCCCAAGCTTCTTACCCATATCAAGCCAGTGCTGGAAATAGTCCCCCATATGGTATCCGCAGAAAGGAAGCATAGCCATAGGATCACGCCTTACAACACCAACTGCACCTGCAGCTGCCGCAGTAGTTTCGGATGCCATAGCAGAGCCGATGAATACACCGTTCTCCCAGCTCTTTGACTGATATACGAGAGGAGCTGTCTTTGCACGGCGTCCGCCGAAGATAATAGCAGAAATAGGAACGCCTGCACCCTTGTCAAATTCATCCGAAATGCAGGGGCAGTTCTTAGCGGGAGCAGTAAATCTACTGTTGGGATGAGCGGCACAGGTAGACTTGTCACTCTTATCAAACTTGGATGCATCCCACTTGTTGCCCTTCCAATCAAGAGCGTTCTGAGGAAGATCCTTGTTCAAGCCCTCCCACCAAACTGTATTGTCGTCAAGGTTGAGACAAACGTTTGTAAAGATAGTATCCTTCTTTGTAGACTCAAGTGCATTGAAGTTAGATTTAGCATTGGTACCGGGAGCAACGCCGAAGAAGCCGTTTTCGGGATTGATGGCATAAAGTCTGCCGTCCTCGCCTATTCTCATCCAAGCGATGTCGTCGCCAACAGTCCAAACCTTATAGCCCTTCTTCTTGAGATATTCGGGAGGAATCATCATAGCAAGGTTGGTCTTACCGCAAGCAGAGGGGAACGCAGCTGCAACGTACTTAACCTCACCCTTAGGATTCTGAAGACCGAGGATAAGCATATGCTCTGCCATCCAGCCCTCTTTCCATCCCTGATAAGAAGCAATTCTGAGAGCGAAGCACTTCTTACCGAGAAGAACGTTTCCGCCGTAGCCAGAGTTAACGGAGATAATGGTATTATCCTCAGGGAACTGACAGATGTATCTGTTTTCAGGGTCAATATCGCATCTGCTGTGCAAGCATCTTACCCAATCGTTGCTGTCGCCGAGAACGTCAAATACCTCAGGGCTTACACGGGTCATAATAATCATATTAAGAACAACGTAGATAGAGTCGGTGATCTCAACGCCAATCTTCGCAAGAGGTGAACCGATAGGACCCATAGAAAAAGGAATGATATACATTGTGCGTCCCTTGTAGCTGTCACGGGCAATATCGTAAAGCTTCTTATACATTTCCTTGGGATCACACCAGTTGTTCGTAGGGCCAGCGTCCTCTTCTCTTCTTGAGCAAATAAATGTTCTTGCCTCTACACGTGCAACGTCATTTTCTTTGGTTCTATGTAAATAGCAGCCGGGAAGCTTTTCCTCGTTAAGCTTCATCATCTCGCCCGTCGCAACTGCTTCTTCACGAAGTGCGTCAACCTGTGCCTGACTTCCGTCTATCCAGACAACCTTGTCGGGCTTAACAAGGTCAGTAATTTCGGAAATCCAGCTCAGAACTGTCTTGTTGTTAGTCATCATACATTACCTATCCTTTTTATAAAATTTAAAATAATTAATATAATTTGTTTCGGGCACTATCCTTGCCCACTATATATTATAGCACAAGCAAGATTTTTTTCAATAGGTAAATTGAAAATTGTTTGTTTTTTAACAAAAAATACTAATTTTAATCATTTTTTCAAAAGGCGATTATAATACAACGGCCAAATTACACCCGCAAAGAACACTACAACGAAATACCTTACAACGTTTGCAACGTATTCGTTAATACCGACAGAAAGGAACACCCACTTTAAAGCCGCCTTAATACCAAGCACTAACAGCAGCCCTATTATCAGCTTCCCTGCTTTAAAAAGGAATGAGCCGTCAGTCTTAAAATTGAACTTTTTGATGTCAAGATACCACGCGGCGACAAACCCGAGTGCCGCGCCTAAAAACTTGGATGAGTTTGCAAGGCTTTCGGTAACGAATGAAGAAAACTCTGCTTCGTACGGAACAGCCCAAATGTAAAAAAACACGGCAACAGGAACAAATCCTGACAAAATCATATAAATTTTGTAATTGTTTTCATTGTATGTCTTATAAATCAAATATGTTAATATAAATGAAGTAACAAGAGAAAACAACACATCGCTGAAATAGTGGACACCAAGATACATACGAGAGATACCTACAATAAAAGGAATGGCAAACATAGCAACGGACAAGGAACGGTTGTTCTTTTTGCAAAATCCTATTGCTGCATAAGTGGTTACCGCAATCTGCGTATGTCCGCTTGGGAAAGAGTAACCCGTTGCAGTTTCGAGAGCACTTTCAAGAGGCGTCAGCTCGGGATACTTGACCCAAGGTCTCTCTACCTTGAAGGCGAACTTGGTAAATTGATTGACAGCTTGTCCCAACAAGCCTGAAATTAAAATAATATATCCGCATTTTTTGTCGATACACCAAATGAAGAGAAGCGCTACGAAAATGAAAATATATTCCTCTCCAAGCTTGGTTAAAAGCGAAAACAAGACGTCTAAAAAAGGAGTTCTGATGCTTTCAAAAAAAGATAGTATTTCCATATATTCACCTCATTAAAACAGCGAGGGGAAAACCCTCGCTGAAATATTATTTTTTAAGGTTGATAGCTTCTTTTGCCCTCTTGACGATTGTGTCAGCGTCAATTTCAAAGGAGTGCATAAGGTCTACCGCCTTACCCGACTTACCGAAGGTATCCTTGATACCGACCTTTATTACGGGTACGGGGCAGGACGACTCGGTAACAACCTCTGCAACCGCGCTTCCGAGACCGCCGATGACGCTATGCTCTTCCGCAGTAACGATGGCACCTGTTTTCTTTGCAGAGTCTATTATCATATCTCTGTCGATAGGCTTGATAGTATGCATATTGACAACCCTTGCGCTGATACCCTCGGAGGCAAGAATCTTTTCTGCTTCAATCGCCTCGTTTACCATAAGACCCGTTGCAATAATAGTAACGTCGGCGCCGTCCTTGACAAGCTGTGCCTTTCCTATTTCAAGGGTGTACGTATCCTGATCGTTGATTACGGGAACGGCGAGTCTGCCAAATCTGAGATATACGGGGCCGTTGTGCTTGATTGCTGCAAGAACCGCAGATCTTGCTTCAACTGCATCGGCAGGATTGAGAATTACCATACCCGGAATTGTTCTCATCAAGGCAATATCCTCGTTGCACTGATGTGTTGCGCCGTCCTCACCAACAGTAATACCAGCGTGAGTTGCGCCTATTTTTACGTTCATATGAGGATAGCCGATAGAGTTTCTGATTTGCTCGTACGCTCTGCCTGCCGCAAACATTGCAAAGCTGCTTGCGAAAGGAATCTTACCCGTTGAAGCGGCACCTGATGCAACCGCCATCATATTTCCCTCTGCTATACCGCAATCAAAGAAGCGCTCGGGAAATTTCTTCATAAAGGTAGCAGTCTTGGTAGAAGCGGCAAGGTCTGCATCGAAAACCACTATATCATAATCTGCGCCAAACTCAGCGAGGGCGTTACCGTAAGCCTCACGAGTAGCAATTTTTGAACCGATTTCGTATTTCATTGTCATTCCCCTCCCCTACTATATCGTAGTCTGAATTTCGGCAACTGCAGTTTCGTATTGCTCTTTATTGGGAGCAGAGCCGTGCCACTCTGCACGGTCCTCCATAAACGAAACGCCCTTACCCTTTGTAGTCTTACAAATAATAACGGAAGGCTTGCCCTTTACGGTTTCAGCGTCATTAACAGCCTTTTCAATTTCATCAAAGCTGTGTCCGTCGATAACGTAAACGTTCCAGCCAAAAGCCTTGAACTTTTCATCAATGGGAGTTGGATTCATTACGTCGGTAACCTTACCGTCAATCTGGAGTCCGTTGAAGTCAACGAAGGCAAGGAGATTATCAAGCTTGTAGTGAGAAGCAAACATAGCCGCCTCCCATACCTGACCCTCTTCAAGCTCGCCGTCACCGAGAATGGTATACGTTCTGTAGCTCTTTTCGGAAACCTTTCCCGACAAAGCAATACCGCAAGCCATTGAAATGCCAAGACCGAGAGAGCCCGTAGAAACGTCAACGCCGGGCACGTTCTTCATATCGGGATGACCCTGAAGAATACTGCCTTCCTTCCTGAAGGTTTTAAGTAACTCGGTAGAGAAGAAGCCCTTAAGCGCAAGCGCAGTATAAAGCGCAGGAGCCGTATGTCCCTTAGAAAGCACGAATCTGTCACGATTGTCGTCATCGGGCTTTGCAGGGTCAACGTTCATCTTTTCAAAATAGAGATATGCAAGGATATCTGCAATAGAAAGAGATCCACCGGGATGTCCCGAATTAGCGCTATAGACACATTCAAGAGCGCCCAATCTGATTTTTTGAGCAATTACCCTCAATTGCTCTTTTTTTGTTTCGTTCATTTTAAACCTCCAAGTCAGTTTTTATCTATTAGCCAAAATCTTTAAAACGTTACTGAAATAATCAGGTAATTCACTTTCGAAATATAAGTGCTCAGCGGTGCGTGGGTGAATAAATCCAATTGCCTTTGCGTGTAGGCATTGTCCTTTTAAGGAAAAGCTTGGTAAAGACGGCGAACAGTAGAGAGGGTCAGCAACAATTGGATGACCTATCGCCTTCATATGAACACGTATTTGATGTGTTCTCCCCGTCTCCAGCTTAAAGCGGAGATAGGAAAATCCCGTGAACGAGGTCAGCACCTTGTAATGAGTAACGGCGTTCCTCACACCAGCGTCGGAACAGTCGGGCGCATACGCCGCCATAAGCTTTCTGTCCTTTTTACTTCTTCCTATCGAGTAGTTCACTTGCCCCTCCTCGCTTGAAGGCGTGCCGTGTACTATAGCCTCGTAAAATCTGTCAACCGTGTGATTTTTGATTTGCTCACTTAAAGAATTGTGGGCAAAATCATTCTTTGCAACCAGCAAAAGCCCGCTTGTATCCATATCGATTCTATGGACTATTCCGGGTCGTGACGTGCCGTTGACGGAAGAAAGAGACTCAGCGTGGAATTTAAGGGCGTTTACAAGAGTGTCATCGTAGTGCCCGGGTGCAGGATGCACCACCATTCCCTGAGGCTTATTGACGACAAGAACATCCTCGTCCTCGTATATGATGTTCAATGGAATGTTGACAGCAGGAACGTCAAAACCGTCAACCTCGGGCATCGTGGTAACTATAAAATCGTTTTTACAAACGAGGTAATTTTTCTTCTTGTTGACTCCATTTACAGTAACGAGACCTGCGGAAATGAGATTGGTAGCACGGGAACGGGAAATAGCAAAAGACTCGGCGAGAAAAACGTCAAGCCGCTGTCCGTCGACGGTTACAGTTACCTCAAGCACGTTTTCCATATTCAATATCTGTTCACTCACTTGTCGTTTACCTCTTTTTTGGACGCAAGAAAGCTTTTATCAACAAAAAGAACGTATATCATAAACAGAATAACGCCGACAACGACGCAGGAATCAGCAATATTGAACACAGGAAAATCAATAAAGGTTGCTCTGATAAAGTCAACGACGTAGCCGATGAAAATGCGGTCGATCATATTTCCGACGCCGCCGCCGATTATCATTCCTATCGAAACCGAAAACAGAGGATGCGTGATTTTTGATTTCTTCGCAAATATGATCAAAGCCGTAATAAAAACCACCGACAAGATCATAAATACCCATCTCTTATCAGCGAGAATACCAAAAGCGGCACCGCGGTTTTCAACGTATGAAAAATTGATAAGATAAGGAATAACGACCACTTCCCTGCCAAGCGGTAAAAGTAGCTGAACGGTCAGATATTTCGAAATCATATCGGCACAAACCGATGCAAGAATAACAATAATTATCAGCATTATTACACCTGCTATTCAGCCGAAGAGGAACGGTTGGAAATTTCCCCTTTGGCTCTGTCGGTCTCCTTGTCAATCATATCGTTGACACTGTCGGAAAGACTGTCGCCGTCGGAAACGGGAAACGAAAAGTCCATTGCCTGAAGCATCTTGATATGCTCTATATACTGATTGTATAGACCGCTTCTGTATGACTCGGCTACCGAGCGGATTTTTTCAATCTCGTGCTTGCTTTCTTCGATTTTTCCTTCTGCCTCGTCGATTTTTGCCTGACATTCCGCCTTGACGCCGTCGATAATTTTAGCGGCCTCATTCTTCGCCTGCTGAACGATGGATTCACCAAGCTTCTGCGCCTTTATAATGACCGCCCTGATAGACTCCTCGTCGTTGTGCAGCTCACTATATTTAACGTTAGTTCTGTGCAATTCATTCTCTAAATCTATTGCCTTTTTATAAGCCTCGGTATACTTATCAATGAGGAACTCTATATATTCGTCAACCTCGGAGATATTGTAACCCCTGACAGACTTGTTGAATGATTTGTTTTTAAACTCGTGTGGCGCAATCATTGTAAATTCCCTTTCGAAATAGCGGTTTTCAAAATATCAAACAAAACTCGACAAGCATACCCCCAAAAATGACGGTATGCTTGAAAAAGTATCTAAAATAAAATTACTCGAAATCCTTTGTGTCCTTAAGCTGATCGCCTGAAACGTCAACGTTGCTGGGAGTGATAACGTATGTACAGTTAGCAACCTTTTTAAGATTACCGCCGATAGCATACGAAACACCGTGCAAGAAATCAATAAGTCTGCGAGCAGTTTCCTTATTAGTATCCTCAAGATTTAAAAGAATAGTCTTTCTTGAAAGAAGCTGGTCTGCGATTTGTCTTACAGAGTCGATGCTGTCAGGCTTAACCACCTTCATTTCGATAGAAGAGCCGGTAGAAACGCTAACGCTGGATGAGCGAGCTGCCTTGTCGCTTGACTCTGCAACAGCCTCAGACTCGTATATCGCCTCATCTGCTTCTTCGATCTCATCCTCGTATTCAGAAGCCTCGCTTCCGTAGAAAAGTTTTTCGAATTTTTCCTTGATTGACATAATAACCTCCAAAATTTTATTATTCATATTTTTTAAACTTGAATCTTATATGGAATAGTTTCTCTTACCGAAAAGGTAACTGCCTATCCTGACAAGGTTGGCGCCCTCCTCTATGGCAATGGTGTAATCGTCACTCATACCCATTGACAAATATTCCATACTAATATTATCTATGTTTTTTGACGATATGTCAACATAAATTTTATAAATTTCTCTAAAAATTTTTCTTTGGGTCTCTTCATCGGTCATAATAGGCGGAATCGACATAAGACCCATTACCTTGATGTTCTCGAATTTTGATACTTCGTTGAGGAAAGGGATAAGCTCCGACGGTGCTATGCCTCCCTTAGTTTCCTCCCCTGCAATGTTCACTTCAACCAGCACCTTCATCACGATGCCGTGCTTTTTTGCCTGCTTGTCTATTTCCTTTGCAAGCGACAAGGAGGAAAGCGACTGTATCATATCCACCTTGTCGATGATGTACTTAACCTTATTTGATTGAAGATTTCCGATAAAGTGGATAGTAACGTTATCCTTATCTATCCTATCGTATTTTTCTAAAAGCTCCTGAACCTTATTCTCACCGATGTATTTGAGCCCAAATGAAATAGCAGCGTTTATAGTGTCAGCGTCATTCATTTTCGAAGCGCCGAGCAGGATTACAGAATCCTCTCTGCCAGCTTTTTTCATAGAGTCGTCTATCTTCGAATTTATTATATCAAGTTTTTCTCTGATTGTCAAATATTCTTTTTCCATTTCTTCACCCTATCGTCTTTCCGTCATATAAATCTATACCGTTGTTAATAACTGCGTCGTACATTTCAAGATACGGCGTAGTGTTCCCCACGTCCTTTTCGGGATCCGTCCGTGAAATAATATAATATCCGTCGTTTTCGTATATTTTTTTCGCTCTTTTGAACTTAACCGTATTTCCGTCAAGAATGTAAACGCCTTCCTTGCCGTCAACGATTCGCAGCGCCTCCTTTTTTATTCTCAAGCCACTATATGAGCCAAGGTTGACCTCAACCGTCTGCGTTCTCATAAAGTTAAAGGAGTCGGGGTAGCTGTTTGACTCAAAAACGAGAATCGTTTTATCGGTCTTTGGCTGAACTATCTTGCTTTTCAATTTGCAGTTCAACACTCGTCCAACGGAATATGGAAAGGATACATCGTAGCTCTTATCAGAGGAGAATTTCTGCGCCTCTGCCTTCGTGACAACGCACACGGCATACCACTTGTAGTCGCCGACAATCTTTCCGACGGCGTTTTTATCAACCTTGTCGGGCTCGCCTTCTATTGCCGATATAATAGCGTCGGCGTCGGCGCCGTCAATCAAATCGATAGTAAGCTTGCCTTCAAAGCCGTCGATATCGGAAAAGAAATAACCGGGCTTGTCAGCGGTAACCGTATCGTATACGTCAAGGGATCTATTGGTGAGAGACGCCTTATTAAGCTCCAGTTGTGCTATTCGCTCATCAAAGCAT
>JAZSLY010000134.1:0-9755 GCA_045535585.1 Eubacteriales bacterium | reverse complement strand
CTCGTAGAAGGCACGGTCAATCTCGGCAAGGTCCTTTACTATCTTCATTTTTCCTGCAATAGGATTAACTATAAATAAAACCTTTTTCATTTTTCTCCTTTAGCTCTGCCCCTAAATTTATCAAACGCTTTCCAAGGAAAGCTACCCATATTTTAATTGTATACTTTAATTGTTTACTATATTTTATATTGTTATTAAATTTTTGTCAACTATATAGTCTAATTTTATGTCGAATTCGCTTTTCTTTTCCTTTAATATATTGACAACCTTGGTCAAAGATGGTATAATATCGTTAGTTTTATACACAATTTTTATGCCTTTTAAGGAGATTTATAATGAGCGTACTTAAAGTGGGCTTTGCCCGTTCAAACATCACCCCTCCCCTTGGGATTGCAATCACAGGTTATTTCAAGCCAAGATTTGCAAAAGGCGTTCTTGACGACCTTGAAGTAAGCGCTATGGCACTTGAGCTTGGTGAGACAAGGGTTCTTCTTATCAACTTTGACCATCTTGGTCTTGAGCAGGTGCTTTCCAACGATTTCAGAGAAAATGCAAGCGCCCAGACGGGTGTTCCCGCAGAGAATATTATTCTTTCCGCAACCCACACCCACACGGGTCCCAGCCTTGACAGAAAGTCGGAGGATCCTCTTGTTAAGGAATACATAACTCTCGTTCGTCGCAGAATTGCCGATACGGCAGTACTTGCTCTTGCAGACCTTACGAAAGCAAAGATGGGCTTCGGCAAGGGTACTGCTCCCAACGTAGCCTTCGTTCGTCGCTACGTAATGAAGGACGGAAGCGTTAAGACTAACCCCGGCGTTAACAACCCCGATATCGTTCGTCCCATCGGCGCAACCGACGAGAGTGTTAACGTGATCAGATTCGACAGAGTTGACGGCGAGACCGTCGTATTTGTAAACTTTGCAAACCACCCCGACGTAGTTGGCGGTGAGCTTATTTCTGCCGACTGGCCGGGTCTCCTCAGACGCGATATTGAAAAGTTCCTTCCCAACACCAAGTGCATTTTCTTCAACGGCGCTCAGGGCGACGTAAACCACGTAAACGTTCATCCTACGGGCGGATACCTCAACGATATGTTTATGGACTTCGACGACGTTTCAAGAGGCTACGCTCATTCGGAATATATTGCCCGCGTTGTTATGGGCGGTGTGCTTCAGGCATTCGATAAGGTTGAGTACGTTGAAGTAAACAGACTTCTCAGCTCGCAGAAGGTTATCAACGTTCCCTCGAATATGCCCGACAAGAAGGACATTCCCGAGGCACACAGAATAAACGACCTTCACCTTGCAGGCAGAGATGCAGAGCTCCCCTATCAGGGTATGATGCTTACAACCATCGTTGCAGAGGCAGGAAGAATGGTTCGCCTTGAAAACGGTCCTGAGGCTTTTGATATGCGTCTTTCCGCCGTTGTAATCGGTCCCGTTGCTATCATCGGTATCCCCGGTGAGCCCTTCACGGGAATCGGTATGGGACTCAAGGCAACAGAGGGCTTTGATATGGTTCTTCCCTGCTGTCTCACTAACGGCTCTCAGGGTTACTTCCCAATGCAAGACTCCTACGACGAGGGCGGATATGAGGCAAGAAGCTCCAACTTCAAGGCGGGAGTTGCAGAGTTTATCATCAAAGAAGGTAAAGAATTACTGGAAAGCATGAGGTAATAATAATGAAAGCTATAAAGAACGCTACACTCATTATGCGTGACCATTTCATTCCCGACGCCTTACTTCTTATCGAAGACGGCAAAATCGTGGATTTTGGTGAAATGAGAAAAATGACAATTCCCGAGGGCGCAGAGGTAATCGACGCCGAGGGCTACTACGTAGGACCCGGTTTTGTCGATATACATACTCACTCGGACGGAAAGGTATTCTTTCAGGACGACCCCGTGGTTGCCAGCCAGCATCACTTAAAGCACGGCACCACCACCCTTCTTCCTGCCCTTTATTTCAGCATGGACACAAAGGGCTACGTTGCAGCTATTGATAAGCTCAAGGAGGCTATGAAGAAGCCAGAGTGTGCAAATATCGCAGGCTTCTATATGGAAGGTCCTTACCTCAACCCCAAGTTCGGTTGTGACAAGGAGTCTAATCCTTGGAAGGACGTTGTTAACCCCGAAAAATACGCTCCCGTAATTGAGGCGGCAGGAACTCTTGCAAAGGTTTGGGCTCTTGCTCCCGAAAGAGAGAACATTCTTGAGTTCGTTCTTGACGTAAAGAAGATGAACCCCGCAGCCACCTTCTCGGTTGCACACAGTGAAGCGTCTCCACAACAGATTGAGGCTATTATGCCCTACGGTCTTAAGATCGGTACTCACCACACTAACGCAACGGGTGACCGTCCTATGTACCCAGAGTGCCGCGGCGTTTGCGTAGACGAGACGGTAAACTACAACCGTGAAATTTACGCAGAGCTTATTTGCGACAGCCGTGGAATTCACGTTGACCCCTATATGCTCCGCCTTGTGCGCAGAATAAAGGGTGACGACAGAATTATTCTTATCTCGGATGCATATGCTTGTGACGGACCTATCCCCGAGGGCTACGACGACGTTGACGATATCAACTTCGACCACGCAGGCGAAATCGCAGGCTCCAAGATGACTCTCGACATCTCCTGCCGTAATATGATAAAGCACACGGGTGCGTCGCTCGTTGACGTATTCAAGTTTGCTTCCTACAACCCTGCCGTTGCAACGGGCTTCCTTGATAGAGGCGAAATTGCAAAGGGCAAGCGCGCAGACCTTGTTTTCGTTGATTATAAGATGGACGTTAAGCGCGTAATTATGGAGGGCAAGACGGTATAATGAGAACCTACGATATAAAAATCGTAGGAGATAGCTTCGATTGGAAGGATATCCCCACGATAAATATTGACAACGCTTATTTCGATACACCGGATTCAATCAAGGCTTATGCGCAGATTGCATCAGGTACGGACGGCTTGAAAATCCACCTCTGGACCACAGAGCCCGAAAGACGCGCCGAGGAGACCGGTCCCGTAGGCTCTCCCTGCGAGGACAGCTGTCTTGAATTCTTCTTCGCTCCTATGGGTGACGACAAGAGATACTTCAACGTAGAGTTCAACTCCAACGGGTGCGTATTCCTTGGCTTCGGAAGCAGCATCAAGGACCTTGTACGCCTTATGCTTCACGATAACACCTCTCCCCTCGTTCCCGAAATCCGCAAGGATGACAAGGGCTGGGAAATATTCTACACCTTCCCCTTTGAGTTCATTCGTCGGTTCTTCCCCGATTTTGAGGTTTACGAGGGCAAGGAGATAATCGCAAACTGCTACAAATGCTCTGACCTTGGCAAATATCCACACTACCTTGCGTGGAGCCCCATCGTTGGAGAACCCTTTAAGTTCCATCGCACAGAGTGCTTTGGCAAAATGAAATTCGTTAAATAAAAATTTAAATAAAGGAGAAACAAAATGGCAAACATTGTTTTCGATCCCGCAACAAAGTTTAACTTTAATCCTGCAGACTTCGTTCCCTTCAAGGATAAGGAAGTTTGTGACCGCGTTCGTAAGCTCAGCGGTACCGACCTCGAAAAGCGCGAGGCTTGGTGGCATCCCGAGTTTGAGGTTAAGGTAATGATGAATCCTCATCCCGTACTTATCTCAACTCTTTTCACACGTCTTAAGGCTGCATCAGAGGCAGGCAGAAAGTTCACTATGATTCTTGGTAACCCCGAGCCTGACACCTACATTCCTCTTGCACAGCTTATCAACTACTTCAAGGTTGACTGCTCAAAGGTTCATATCTTTGCAGAGGACGAGTGGGCAGACGATCAGGGCAATATCGCTCCTGAAACATATGACGCAGGCTTCGTTCATTCAATGATCAAGTACCTCGTTATGCAGATCGACCCCAAGCTCCGTATGCCTATGGAGAACGTTCACTATCCTACAAACGCTAACATCAACGACTACTCAAAGATCATCAACGATATCTCAGAGGGTGGCGCTGATATCATTTCTACCTCTCCCGGATGGACAGGTCACGTAGCATTTGTTGATCCTATTCCTGAATTCGTTGGAAGCGGCGATATCGAGGAATGGCTCAACCAGCCTGCAAAACTCGTTACTCTTCATCCTATGACAATTCTCCAGAACTCTCTCAACGGTACCTTCGGTCAGTCAGGTGACATCGCCAACGTACCTCCCAAGGCTGCAACAATCGGTCCTATCGACGTTATGAGAGCTAAGGAAAGAATTGAGGTTCACGCACTTGCTACAAACGGAACCTTCTCTTCATGGCAGAGAATGACATCTCGTCTTGTAACACACGGTCCCGTTACACCTTACGTACCCAGCTCAATGCTTCAGACAAAGAAGCCTCAGGTTTACACCAGCGAAGAGCTCGCTGCTCCCTTCGAGTGCTGGGAAAAGGTTGGATATTAATCCGCTTAATTTCACAAAAACTAATTTGGGTTGTAGCATTTTGCTACAACCCTTTTAGTTTATTTTAAAAAAGCATTGACTAACATCGCAATTTATGATATACTATCCATTGGCAATTTCAAGCAAATTAAATATCGAGATGTGGCTCAGTTTGGTAGAGCGCTGCGTTCGGGACGCAGAGGTCGCAAGTTCGAATCTTGTCATCTCGACCAAAAAAAACGACTTGTTTCGACAAGTCGGTTTTTCAGTTGTATTCGCTTTTCGGCGAGTTATATTGGCTACGCCAGTTATATTTTATTGGGCTTCACCCAGTTTTTAGTGCGAATATAATATCACTTCTGCAAAGCGGAAATATCACTATGCCGTTGGCATAATATCACTCTATGCAAAAGCAAGCGCTTTCACTATTCGCACCCAGCTCCGCAGTAATATTTTTTCCAATTATCCCCGCTTTTTTCAAAAAAACATTCCGTTTTGTATTGACATTTTATGCCTTTTGCTTTATACTATATTTGATGAAAGTGTTATGGCACTGTTTGTCGTACATATTATGCGAAAGCGAAAAGGAGAACTAAACAATGGAACAGAAAA
This sequence comes from Eubacteriales bacterium, assembly GCA_045535585.1. Lineage (GTDB taxonomy): Bacteria > Bacillota > Clostridia > Oscillospirales > SIG627 > RGIG6353. The sequence continues at coordinate 4,739 of JAZSLY010000134.1, read as the reverse complement.
AAGTTAGATTTGCCATCGTAGGCGTTGGCGGTCTCGGTCAGGCACATGCTACTGGAATTCAGAAAAACAGTGACATTGCAGAGCTTGTTGCATTCTGCGATAACAACGAGGAAATTCTCAACAAGAGAGCTGATACATTCGGCGTTGAGAGACGTTACGTTGATTTCTACGAAATGCTTAAGGACGGCGGTTTCGACTGCGTTATCCTCGTTACTCCCGACCAGATTCACAGAGAGCACGCTGTTGCTGCTTGTGAAGCAGGCTATCACGTTCTTTGCGAGAAGCCCCTTGCTCAGACGGTTGAAGACTGTATGGCTATGGTTGAAGCTTCAAAGAAGGCTGGCGTTAAGTTTATGACGGGTCAGGTTTGCCGTAAGGCTCCCGGCTTCATCAAGGCTAAAGAGCTTATCAAGCAAGGCGCTATTGGTGAACTCTTCTTCGTTGAGTCCGAATATGCTCACGACTATCAGTTCCTTAAGCCCGCTTGGCGTAAGGACCCCGTAAACCTTCGTTACTCCATCATCGGCGGTGGATGCCACGCTATCGACCTTCTCCGTTGGCTTGCAGGTGATCCTGAAAAGGTTATGGCTCTTGCTAACCGTAAGGTTCTTACAGACTGGCCCGTTGACGACTGTACAATCGCTATTATGCAGTTCCCCAACAACGTTGTTGGTAAGATCTTCTGCGGTATCGGTGTAAAGCGTAACTACACCATGCGTACCTGCATCTATGGAACAAAGGGTACTATCATCTCTGACAACAAGTCACCTACGATCACCCTTTACCAGCACTGCGTAAACGATAACGGTCAGCACAAGTATCCCGCTGAGGAGATTCCCGTAGATATCAACCATCATAACGTTGGCGCTGAGATCAGAGATATGGCTCTTGCTATTCTCAACGATACAGAGCTTGAGTGCGACGTTTATGAAGGCTCTAACACCGTTGCAGTTGGTATCGCTGCCGTTGAGTCTGCTGCTCAGGGCGGTTTGCCCGTTGTTCCCAGATACGCAAAGAAGTAATTCTGGCAAACGGATAAATAAAATTGTCAATAAACGGGTGCTTCCCTTACGGGTTGCATCCGTTTTTCTGTCTTTATAAAAATTTTATATTTTGTTTTAACAGTAGCAAAAATATCGTAACCGTTCAATATTGAAAAACGGCTGATTTTATGATATAATAAGGCATACTAAACCAACGAGGATAAAAACTATGGCATTACACGTTATGGACGAGGCAAACCGCTGCCTGCAATGCAAAAATCCGCAGTGCGTCACGGGATGCCCTATAAAAACACCTATACCCGAAATAATCCGTCTTTTGAAGGAAAACAAGCTCAACGAGGCGGGCTGGATGCTTTTTGAAAACAACCCTCTGACTACCGTTTGCAGTCTTATCTGCAATCATGAGAAGCAATGCGAGGGGCATTGCGTTCTTGGCAAGAAGGGTGTTGCCGTGCATTTCTCCACCATTGAGCAATATATTTCACGAACCTATGCGCCTAAAATGACAAAAGGTCCTGCCCCCTCAAACGGAATGAGGGCAGCGATTATCGGCTCAGGTCCCGCAGGAATAACCATCGCTATCATTCTTGCCCGTTATGGCTATCAGGTAACTATCTTTGAAAACAAGAGCGAAATCGGCGGAGTTCTCCGCTACGGAATCCCCGACTTCCGTTTACCCAAGGCGGTGCTTGACGATATTCAATACCGTCACATTGAAATGAAGGGCATCAAGATAAGGCCCAACGCTCACATTGGCGGTTCAATCGGAATTGACGACCTTTTCAGAGACGGCTACAAGGCTATTTTTGTTGGAACTGGCGTATGGAAGCCCAACGCGCTTCACATCAAAGGCGAGACCCTGGGGCACGTTCACTTTGGTATAAACTACCTCAACAGCCCCGACTCCTTTAAGCTTGGACAGAGAGTTATCGTTATAGGCGCAGGAAATGCGGCGATGGACGTAGCAAGAACGGCGCTCCGTCACGGCACGGAATACCTGACCTGCTTCTCCATTACGAAGGAGGTTGCGGCAAGTCAATATGAGTTCACCTACGCAAAGCTTGAGGGTGTGCAATTCGAGTATTGCAAGCGACCCGTTGAAATAGTTGACGAGGGTGTAATCTTCTGCGACGTGATACAAAACGATGACGGAAGCTTCACCGACGTTGAGGGCACAGAGCGTCTTTACGAGGCGGACAGCGTAATCGTTTCTATAAGCCAAGGACCCCAAAACGTAATCGTAAAATCTACCGAGGGACTGGTTACCAACGACAACGGACTGCTCGTTGCCGACGAATTCGGCAACACCTCGCGCCCGGGAATCTTCTCCAGCGGTGACGTAGTTCACGGGCCGAGAACGGTAGTGGAGGCAGTAGCACACAGTAAGGTGGTTGCAGAAACGATGCATAAATATATGCAATCCTTGAAGGAGCCGTCATCGGAGGACGAGAATAAATCCATTTAAAACAAAGGGGCTGTAAAAACTCTAACGAGTTTTTTACAGCCCCTGACTCATAGGAGATAGGAAAAAATGCCGTGAGTGGACAAACTGACCCCGAAGGCGTACAAAGGTACGTCGACGAGCGGGGGATTTTTGCCGTGAAGCGAGCAAAAATTCAAGCCGTGCAGGAAGCGTAGCCGAGCAGTGTGCGAGGCTAAAGCTTATCGCAGAGGGGAAGTTTGTTCACAGTCAAAAACAATATAAATTTTTATAAAAAACTCATTTTTGAGTTTTTACTTTGAAATCGGCTATGCAAAAAGTCTTAAGAATAGCCTTAAATTGCTTTCTTTTTTGTTTTTGACGCTCACGACTTTTTTAACATCTCCTGCTTTTTAGGTATTCTTCATTACAATAGACCCAACGCATTCGCTGACGTGCTCGCAGGCATCGGCGCAGGCTTCAAGGCAATCGTATATGATATGCCAAGAAAGAGTTGTGAGAGCGTTGGTGGATTTCTTCGTAAGCTCGTGCATCGTCACAAGATAAAGCTTGTCACACTCCTCCTCAACGTCGTTGCAGGCGATGATAAGAGGACGGAGCTTCTTGGACTTTTTGAAGTTTTCAAATTCGCCCATAATCTCTTCAAGGAGATTGCAGGACTCTACAAGGTGCTTTGCATATTCGATTGCGGCAGGCTCTATTGCCTGAATATTGTAGATATAGAGCTTTTGCAATACCTCTTCAAGAAGGTCAAGTACGGTGTCAAGCTGCTGACTCATCATATCAAGGTCCTCGCGGTCAACGGGAGTTACGAAAGCCTTGGCAAGCATTTCGTTCATCTCGTGCTTCTTCATATCTGCGCCGTGCTCAAACACGTGCATTTCCTGAAGCATCTTTTCAATATTGTTTACGTCGTAGTTTTCAAGACATTCTACAAGGTAGGATGCCGCCTTCTTTGCAAGAGCCGCACATTCTACGTAGTTTTCAAAATACAGTTTATCGCCCTTAGCCATTTTCACATTTCCTTTCTGTTAATTAAAGATATATAAGAAGAGCTTCGTTACTAAATATGCAAGCAATCCGCATCCGGGGAAGGTAAGAATCCAGGTCATAACCATTTCCTTTACCACGCCGAAGTTTATAGCGGAAATTCTCTTGACTGCGCCAACACCCATAATTGAGGTGGTCTTAACGTGAGTGGTAGATACGGGAAGTCCGAATACAGAGCAGAATACAAGAGAGATTGCCGATGCAATATCCGCCGAAAAGCCCTGATATTTTTCAAGCTTTACCATATCCATACCAACCGACTTGATAATCTTTTTACCGCCTATTGCAGTTCCTGCCGCCATAACAAGCGAGCAAACCACCATAAGCCAGGCGGGTATTTCAAACGTAGCCACACCGCCCGTGCCCTGCAGAGTGAATACGCAAAGCAAGATAATGCCCATAAATTTCTGTCCATCCTGCGCTCCGTGCATAAACGCCATCGCCGCCGCACCAACAATTTGAGCGCCCTTGAAAAACGGCTCGGTTTTGGGTCTGTTCATCTTATAGCATATCATCGTCACAAGCTTGCCTATTACCCAAGCAAGTCCGAAGCCCAAGATTACCGAAATAACGATACCCACGAGCACCTTACTCCATTCGCTCCATACGATTGCGCCGAAGCCCGTCAGCGCCATAGCGCCTCCCGTAAGACCTGCGATAAGCGCGTGGCTCTCGCTGGTAGGGATACCGAACGCCCAAGCCAGCGTTGCCCAGGTAACGATTGCAAGCATTGCCGCGCACAATACTATAATTACCGTTTCACCCGAGTTGTCTCCGAAATGCACCATGCTCGTTATGGTAACGGCAACCTGATTACTGATCTGGGTCATTACGAAAACGCCGAGGAAATTGAATACCGCCGCCATAAGTATTGCCGCCTTAGGTGGCATACATCTTGTTACAACGCAGGTCGCAATAGCGTTTGGCGCATCCGTCCAACCGTTTACCAGAATAACTCCGAGTGTCAGTGATACGGCAACAAACAACAGCGGGTTTGCAGTCATCTGTCCCCAAAACTCTAAAATTCCCATAAATTGTCCTTTCTTTTTAATTTCCTATATAAGTATAAATCTATAATTCTATTTATTATAACATATTCCTACGGATAATTCAACATTTTTACAGGTTTTTCTCCCGCAAATCGTGTAGGTTTACAATAGATGTGTTACAAAAAGAAATAAAAAAGTAGTGACGAATGGAAAATCCTGTGTTACAGTTAAGTTGCTCAGACAAAACAAACAGGA
>JAZSLY010000044.1:0-10174 GCA_045535585.1 Eubacteriales bacterium | reverse complement strand
CGGGTAGAACCGAGATGCATTGCGAGATTTTTGGGGCTGGCTATTGGGTCTCGGTTTTACATATGTCGCAATAATATATCGTTTAATGGTAATATAAGGTTTTAGCGGAAAATCCGCTAAACGTGAAAAATTATATGGTATTAAATGGTTTTAGCGGAAAATCCGCTAAAACCATATAAAAAGCGCATAAAAAGGGAGATTTGCTTTAATGCAAATCTCCTTTGTTGCGTAATAATTCGTGTTTGATGTCCCAAAGCTTTTTGGAGAGGTCCACGTAATAGCGGTGCGGGTTTTCAAATCGGCGGACTTCCTTCCACAAAAGCCCTATCTGCTCCTGACAATAGCTTCTGATTTCGCTGATTGAGGGCTTATCGTAAACGCAGACGCCGTCCTTAAAGACGGGGACTTGCAGCTCCTTAATAGTGTAGCCCGTAATGGTCTTATGCTTCCAGGTGTCAACGGGGTCGAAAAGGTCCAAGGGCTTCTCGGTGTCAATGACCTCGTCGTGCACACAGAGAAGGTCTGCCACCGCCTCACCGCTGTCGCCCGAAAAAATTCTGTAAAGCTTCTTATAGTGAGGATTGGTAATCTTGCCCGTGTTTTCGCTGATTTTGATTTTGGGAATGATCTTGCCGTTCTTTTCTACCGCCGCAAGCTTATACACTCCACCGAACACAGGGTCGGATTTGGCGGTAATGAGTCTTTCACCAACGCCGAAGGAGTCGATTTTAGCACCCTGAGCGATAATGTCCCGTATAATGACCTCGTCCAGAGAATTGGAGACCACAATCTTACAATCGGTCAGCCCAGCCTCGTCCAGCATTTTTCTTGCCTTTATGGTGAGATAGGCAATATCGCCCGAGTCAAGCCTTATTCCGCATTTTGTAATGCCTTGAGGCAGAAGCACCTCTTTGAAGGCGCGTATTGCGTTGGGCACGCCGCTGCCGAGAACGTCGTAGGTGTCTACAAGCAGGGTGGCGTTGTTGGGGTAGAGCTTGCAATAGGTCTCGAACGCCTCGTACTCGGTGTCGAACATCTGTACCCAGGAATGAGCCATAGTGCCCGTAGCGGGCACGGAATACTTTTTATCCGAAATAGTGCAGGCGGTAGCGGCACATCCGCCGATATACGCCGCTCTTGCTCCAAGGATAGCGCCGTCGGCGCCCTGAGCGCGTCTGGAGCCGAATTCCGCCACGGGTCTGCCGTCGGCGGCACGGACGATTCGGTTAGCCTTGGTGGCGATAAGGGATTGATGATTGATAGCAAGAAGGAGATAGGTCTCGATGAATTGAGCCTGAATGGAGGGGGCACGGACGGTTATAATGGGCTCACCCGGGAAAATGGGAGTGCCCTCGGGTACGGCGTAAATATCGCCCGTGAATTTAAAGCTTTTCAGGTATTCAAGAAAAGCCTCGGAAAAGGTGTTCTTGCTTCTGAGAAATTCAATATCCTCATCGGTAAAGTGAATATTTTCAATATATTCAATAAGCTGTTCAAGTCCTGCGGCAATAGCAAAGCCTCCGCCGTCGGGGATGCTCCTGAAAAAAGCATCGAAATATACGATTTCGTCCTTTTTACCCGACTCGAAGTATCCGCAAGCCATAGTAAGCTCGTAGAAATCGCATAGCATAGTATAATTTATCATAATAACCTCATTGTTTATCGGGAAAATGTGCAACCACTTAGTCTATTGGGAAGAGACCTTAAACAAATCTCGCCGTTTTGCTATCGTGAACTTATGTTATAAGGTTACGATAGGCGAGCTCTGCCCGCGGTGCAACCGCTAAAAAAGACCGTGAATTCTTCCGTCCTCGCCTACGTCAATTCCCTCAGCGGCAGGGCGCTTGGGAAGACCCGGCATAGTCATAATGTCGCCCGTAAGCGCTACGATAAAGCCTGCGCCTGCACTGACCTTTATATTCTTTATAGTCACAACGAAACCTTCGGGCGCGCCGAGAAGCGCGGGATTGTCGGAGAAGCTGTATTGAGTTTTAGCCATACATACGGGGAAGCCTTCAAAGCCAAGCTCCGTGAGCTTGTCAAGCTGTTTCTTTGCTGATGGGAGAATGGAGATATCTGCACCGCGGTAGATTTTTTGAACTATCGCGCGGATTTTTTCTTCAATACTGAGATTTGCGTCGTAGGAGAAGGTAAAGTCTCCCTTTTCCTCCTCACAGAGCCTTACGACCTCGCGCGCAAGCTCAATGCCGCCGCGTCCGCCCTCTGCCCATACGTTTGAAAGAACTACGTTGACGCCGAGACGCTTACATTCCTCCATAATAACCTCAACCTCTGCATCGGTGTCGGTGGGGAAGCGGTTAACAGCAACCACGCAGGGAAGCTTATAAACGTCCTTGATATTGGAAACGTGTCTCAAAAGGTTGGGTATGCCACGCTTGAGAGCTTCGATATTCTCTGCGTTCAGCTCGGTTTTTGCAAGTCCGCCGTGCATTTTCAGGGCGCGTATAGTGGCAACCACAACTACTGCCGAGGGAGTGAGTCCTGCCATTCTGCACTTGATATCAAGGAACTTTTCAGCGCCAAGGTCTGCACCGAAGCCTGCCTCGGTTACGGCGTAGTCGCCAAGCTTCAACGCCATTTTCGTGGCGATTACCGAGTTACAGCCGTGAGCGATATTTGCAAAGGGACCTCCGTGCACGAGGGTAGGAGTGCCTTCGAGGGTCTGCACGAGATTGGGCTTCAGGGCGTCCTTCAGAATTGCGGTCATAGCGCCCTCTGCCTTGAGGTCACGGGCGGTAACGGGCTTCTCGTCATAGGTGTAGCCAACGATTATATTGCCAAGCCTTTCCTTCAGGTCGCTTATAGAAGAAGAAAGACAGAGCACTGCCATAACCTCGGAGGCAACCGTGATGTCATAGCCGTCCTCGCGGGGAACTCCGTTTACTCTTCCGCCGAGACCGTCGGTAATAAATCTGAGCTGTCTGTCGTTCATATCAACGCAACGCTTCCAGGTAATTCTGCGAGGGTCGATATTAAGCTCGTTGCCCTGATAGATGTGGTTGTCAAGCATTGCGGCAAGAAGGTTGTTTGCCGCACCGATTGCGTGGAAGTCGCCCGTGAAATGAAGGTTGATATCCTCCATAGGGACGACCTGAGAATATCCGCCTCCTGCGGCACCGCCCTTAATTCCAAAGACGGGACCGAGAGAGGGCTCACGAAGGGCAACCACCGAGTTTTTCCCGATTTGCCTGAGTCCGTCGGCAAGACCGATGGTGGTAGTGGTTTTACCCTCGCCTGCAGGGGTGGGGGTGATAGCGGTAACAAGCACCAGCCTGCCGTCCTTTTTATCCTTCATATCGTTTAAGAAGCTAAGGTCTATCTTCGCCTTGTATTTTCCGTAGGGCTCTAATTTTTCGTCGGGGATATTTACCTTTTCGGCAATTTCTCCGATAGGGGAGAGTGTAGCGCTCTGAGCTATTTCGATATCAGTTAACATAGTCATACACCTTTCTTCATTTTATTATTCTTATTATAGTATAATATTGTATTTTTTTCAATCCCTAAAATTTTGCTTCTTCTATCATCAGCCTGCGATAGTCGGAGGGAGTACATTTTTTGTGCTTCTTGAAAACACGGTTGAAATACTGAATTGAGGTGAAGCCACAGTCGAAGGCGATTTCCGAAATGCTTTTATCTGTGGAATAAAGCGCCTTTTCCACGTAGTTCAGCCTGACGAAATTGAGATATTCGGTAAAGGACGAGCCACAAATCTCCTTGAAGAGACGGCAGAAATAGTATTTGCTGATGCCGATTATTTTGCAGGCGCTGTCAAGAGTGATTTCGCTGTCGTAATTTTTGTTGATATATTTTATTACGTCGGCGATTTTGTGCATTTTCATTTGCGCCTTGTTCTGCTCGTAGGGGAGAAGTCCTTTTCTTGACATATATGCTATAATATTGAAGATAGCAGACTTTATATAAAGCTCAAAGGCAAGTGCCTTTTCGTTTGCCTCTCCCACGATGAGAGAGAAAAGCTTTGACAATTCCCCATCGCCATCTTCTAACATATATTCGGGGCGGTTCTTTTCTCCGATAAAGGAATAAAAAATCTGTTCTTCGTCGTCGATTATTTCTCCCGACAGCTTGTCGATGTCTATTTGTATGTAAGAGAATTCAACGTCGCCCTCCGCCTTTTCAAGCTTGTGTGCCACGCCCTTGTTTATCAGGAGAATTTCATTGGTGCGAAGGGGGATTATGCTTTCGCCGACGGTGCAGAGCATACGACCCTTTAAAACCCTGATTATTTCAATCTCCTTGTGCAAATGAAGGTCGCGGTAGTTCTTTCCCCTTTGATAATTCAGGGTGACAATATTTATTGGAAGAGAGGGGATAGTGAAGCGCACGATTTCCTTTTCCATAAACTGCTCCTTAAAATAGCAAAATAAGTTCATAAAATGACAATATTTGTGTTTGAAACAACAATATTATATGATATTATTTTAATATAATAGCGTAATTTTGTCAATAGCATAAAATTATTATTGTGAAAGGAAAACAATTATGGAAAAAATCAAAATTGGTTGGAGTGAAATCGACATTACTCCCGACGAGCCTATAGCTCTTGGAGGACAGTTTTATGAGAGAGTTTCGGACAGCGTAGACACACCTCTTATGTGTACTGCCTTTGCTCTTGAAAGCGGCGTGGAGCAGATGATTATCTGTGCGTGTGACGTTGTAAGCCTTACGGACGAGCTTATCGCCTGTGCCAAGGAGAAGATAGGTAACAAAATAGACGTGCCTCACGACAAGATTATCTTCAGCGCAATACATACTCATTCTTCATATGCTTACCCCAGAGCTACTACTCTTGACTACCTCAAGACTGCTATTCCCGAGGATATGCCCTACGTGTCACTCAGCACGGGCAAGCCCTTTATGGCAGGGGAGAAGATGATTGAAATAATCACCGACGGTATGGCAAAGGCGGTAATTGAAGCATGGAACAACAGAGGTGCAGGCTACTACCAGAACGCCTTTGGCAGAGCGGTTGTTGGAATGTGCCGCAGAGCCTGCTACGACGACGGCTCCGCAAAGATGTGGGGTGAGACAAACCTTGCCAACTTCACCGAGCTTGAGGGCGGAAACGACTCTGGTATCGAGCTTATCTATACCTTTGACGAAAACCGTGAGCTTAACGGCGTTATTGCAAATATTGCTTGTCCCGCTCAGGTTGCAGAGCACAGAGATTATATTTCCTCTGACTATTGGGGAAGAGTAAAGAATAACCTTGAAAAGAAATTCGGCAAGAGAATTTTCGTTCTCGGCCTTTGCTCCGCCGCAGGCGACCAGTGCCCGAGAGACCTTATTCGCTGGGTTGACCCCGAGACACCCGTAAAGGACCCCAACATCAAGCACTACTATCCCTTGGAGAGAAGGGCAGACCCCTCTATGTTCGACAAGAGCGGTCTTGACGTGGTTGGAAAGAGAGTTTCTAATGAAATCATTTACGTATATGAAGACCTTCCCGACGAGAAGCTTGACGAGGCGGTTCTCATTCACAAGACGGAGTACGTTCTCCAGCCATGGCGCCGAGTAACTATTGCCGAGTACGAGGAAGCAGTTGAGAAGATTGCTACCTTCGTTGAAAAGAACAGAGGCAAGGAGATAAATTACGAGGACAAGGCAAGACTTCACGTTTATTCGGGTATCGTCAACAGATACAATCTTCAGCAGACCAATGAAAACTACGAAGTTGAGGTACACGTCATAAGATTCGGCGACATTGCCATTGCTACTAACCCCTACGAGCTTTTCCTTGATTACGGAAATCAGATAAGGGCAAGAAGCCACGCAAAGCAGACCTTCCTTATTCAGCTTGCCTGCGGCTCACACGGATATCTTCCCACCGAAAAGGCAGAGCGCGGAAGCCACTATTCCGCATACGTGTCCAGCGGTCATACGGGTCACGTTGGTGGTGAGATACTTGTGAGAGAAACCCTGAAGCAGATAAACGGAATGTTTTAAACCGAAAGCGTGAGTGCTTTGAGTAAATCACCTTTGTCAAAATACAAATACAAAAGAGAATATACGAAATTCGTTATTGCCGCCTTTGTTTTCTGGGTGGCCGTCTGCTCGATAAAAATGGTCTATAACGCCCAGATGGTTGACATCATCGAGCACTACGGAGCTACCAAGGCAGAGGTCTCAACGGGACTTACCCTATACTATTTTGCCTATACCATAGGACAGCTTGGCTTTGCTTCTCTGGTGGGCAGGGTAGATATGAGAAAGTGTATCGTCCTGACCACTCTCCTCTCCGCCGTCTCCTACGGCATTGTGGGTCTTACCACGGAGCTTTGGCAGCTTTGGGTAATTCTTTGCCTGAACGGATTTTTACATTCTTCCACCTGGGGCGGAATTTCACATTTCGTGGCAAGAGTTCTGCCGAACGACGCAATCTCTTATGCAAACAAGCTTCTGTCAGCAGGTCTCGCCGTTGGAATGACGGCAACTTACGGACTGTCGGGATTCTTCGTTGCGTTTCTCTCCTGGAAAGCGACCTTCGTTTTCTTTGCGGCTATCCTCTTTGTATCAACCTTGTGGCTGGTATATCAGGAAAAGAAAACCGAGGAATGTGTAAGGAGGGGAGACGAGATACCCACGCCCGAGGTTATACTGAACAACAGTAAATTCGTTGTTCCAAGCGGACTCAAGCTGAACGCCAAGCCTATGCTTCGCTACATAATGCTGGCAAGCTTTCTTGTAAACTGTATCGGCTACGGCGTGGCAAACTGGATTCCCAATTTGCTTAAAGAGGTCCATATGTTCCCCAATCATTTGTCCATTCTGCTCACCTTTATGATGCCTATCGTGTCACTGCCCTGCACATTTATTATGTATACCTATTTCGACAAAAAGGGAAACGTCTTTCTGTCGGGAATAGTAACGGGCACCACACTCCTTGGTATAGTGGTGGCACTTGCACTTGGATATGACGTCAGCTTCCTTTTTGCGATCCTTATGTGTATACTCTTCAAATTCGTTCAGGGCTGCTACAGTAACTGTTATAGCTCAAACACGATGATGAAGCTGAAATACTATATCGATGCAGGTCGCTCGGCGTTCCTGATAAACGCCGCCGCGTCACTTGGCGCAGGACTTATGCCTCTTTTCACGGGCGTGATACTGGATAAATTGGGCTGGAGAGACTATTATATCGTAATGGCAGGCATTACTCTCGCGTCTCTTGTGGTCTCGGTTATCAGTTACGTAAGTATTCACAAAAATAAAATTCTAAAAAAATGGTTTTAACGGAGGAAAAGAAAAAATGTTAAAAATAGCTTTTGCAGGATTTGGTGAGGTCAATACACCAATCGAAGTAATCGAAAGAAAGTGTAAGGCGGCGTACGAAAGTCTTTGCGGGGACGGCGTTGAGGTTTATCCCTTCTATCCCATCCGCGACGACGCAAACGAGGAGTACGTAAGGCATGCCGTTGAGTATTTCTCCGACAAGGAATTCGACTGTATGGTTCTTTGCGTAGCAGGCTGGATTCCCTCACACGCAGTTGTAAAGGTGCTTGACAAGTTCAGAAATAAGCCCATGGTTCTCTGGGGACTTTGCGGCTGGTACGAGGACGGACATCTCGTTACTACTGCCGATCAGGCAGGAACAAGCGCTCTCAGAAAGGCGCTTTCCGATATGGGCATCTCCTTCAAGTACGTTTACGATATCGTAGGCAAGCCCTCAAACGTTAATAAGGTACTCACCTTTGCTAAGGCTGCAAGTACCTTTACCGCTATGCGCACCGCCAGAATTGGTCAGATCGGATACAGAGATATGCAGCTTTACGGAACGATGTTCGACGGTCTTTCTCTCAAGAAGACGGTAGGCGTTGAAATCGAGTGCTTCGATATGCTGGAGGTAGTTCAAAAGGCAGAGAAGCTTGACCGCAGGAAAATCGAAAAGGTTGTCAAGGAAAGAATAGGCAAGTGGAAATTCCTCAAGACACCAGATGCTGAGGCTATGGAAAACGCTGCTAAATATTATCTTGCAATAAAGGAAATCTGCGATGAAAGATGGCTTGACGCAATAAGCATCAAGGACGTTGACGGCTTCAAGAAGCTCCTTGGCTTCCCTCCCGCACCCATCTTTACTCTTCTTGCAGAGGACGGACTTTGCACTATTCCCGAAAACGACTGTCTCGGCAACGCAACTCAGATCATCGTAAAGAAGCTTACGGGTCAGATTGGCGCTTATCTTGAGTTCTACGAGTATTTTGAGGACGGCGTGCTTGCAGGTGTGCCCGACTACGTTCCCGCAGAGATAGTTGACGGCGAGACCACCGTTTATCCCGCAGCCTTCGGTGAGCTTTCACAGAGCCTTCTCAACGTATCCCGTGTACGCGAGGGTGAATTGACTATGGCAAGACTTACCTTTACCGACGGCAAGTACTATCTCCATATGGTAAAGGGCGAGGGCAAGACCCCTGAAACCTGGGAGGAATGTGGCTGGGATAAGCCTGCACCTCAGCTTTCAGGTCTCAAGGTGCTCCTTGAGGATACCGAAAAGTTTGCCGAGAACGTAATGGGTCAGCACTACATTATCTCCTACGGCGACAACACCGAGGTTTTGCGCGAGTATTGCAAGCTTTGCGGAATTGAAATTATATAACTCACAGAGGACGAAGAAATTTTCTTCGTCCTCTTTTTCTATCTTTTCACAGAGCACTCCACTTAATATTTTTTACTAAAACGGAAAAAATATTAAGTGTTTTTTCCTTCCGAGTACCCGAAACCACCGTTGATGAAGCTACTTGACAAAAAAATTCTTTTATGGTATAATGCACGATGTATATATGCGCATTGCGCAAAATTTTATATCAAAAGGAGTGAACGTCCCTAATGGACAGTACGGGTAGTATACCCTTATTGCAGGCTGAGACGAATATGTCGTCGATTTTCACACAAGTGTTTATTCTTGTAATTCTCTTGTTATTTTCGGCATTCTTCTCAGCAGCAGAAACCGCCTTTTCCACCTTCAGCCGTTCTAAAATGAAGACCGAGGCTGAGGACGGAGGCAAAAAAGCAAAGCTCGTTTTAAAGATGAGCGAAGCCTATGACAAATTGTTATCCACCATTCTCGTAGGTAACAACATCGTAAACATTCTCGCAACCTCTCTCGCAACTATTCTCTTTACTCATTTACTTGGAGAAGAGCTGGGAGTGACGATGTCAACCGTCGTTATGACGCTGATGGTATTGCTGTTCGGCGAGATTACACCCAAGACGTTGGCAAAGAAGCTTTCCTACGCCCTGTCAAAGAAATTTGCAGGTGCATTGCGGGCAATATCTATCATCCTGACTCCCTTGACCTACATATTCAACCTCTGGCAGAGCCTTGTGTTGAGGTTTGTTCGGGACGGAGATGACCAGAGCGTTACCGAGGAGGAGATCATCACGGTAGTTGAAGAAGCGGCTATCGGCGGTGAGATTGATGAGCAGGAAAGTGAGCTTATCAAGAACGTTATCAAGTTTTCCGACATCGAGGTCAACGACATTCTTACCCCCCGTGTTGACGTAGTAGCCGTGGAAAAGGGCTGGGACAGACAGCAGATTGCCGAGGTCTTTTCACAGTCCGAGTTTTCAAGACTCCCCGTTTACGAGGAGACCGTGGATTCTATTATCGGAATACTTTATCAAAAGGATTTCTACGGAGAGCCGGGCGAGCCTATTTTCAAGCTCGTAAGACCCGTCAAGTCGATTTTCGCATCTATGAAGATTTCCAAGCTCCTGAAATATTTCCAGGAAACCAAGTGCCATATGGTAGTCGTTACCGATGAGTACGGCGGAACGAAGGGAATAGTTACTCTGGAGGACGTTCTGGAATCTCTCGTAGGTGAGATATACGACGAGCACGACGAGGTCGTGGAGGAAATAGTAGAGATTGGAGAAAATAAATATCGCATTATGGGTAGTACCCCCATCGACAAGTTCTACGAGCTGGTAGAGCTTGAAGAGGAGGAGGCAGACTCGGATATAACCACCCTCAGCGGATTTGTGGCACACAATCTCGGTGAAATTCCCGACAAGGCAACTCTTGAATATAAACATATTAAAATAACCATTATCAAGACCGAAGCAAACAGACTTGTGGAGGCAGAGGTCGAAGTCTTTGAAAAAGCCGATGAGGACGAGGAGGACTCCGACGACAAAT
>JAZSLY010000078.1:0-4549 GCA_045535585.1 Eubacteriales bacterium | reverse complement strand
TGTCAAGTGAAACTTGACAAATCGGCTGCCGAAATTTCCTTTATTTTTTTGTTTAAATTTAACATAAAATCAACAAAATGAGGCGCACTCCTTTTTTTGAGTGCGCCTCGAAATAGCTATTTAGCTTAATTATAAAGATACTTATCAAGTCTTGATATAATAACGGCGATTTCCGCACGGGTGATATTGTTGGCGGTGCGGATAGTATTGTCGGAATAGCCTGCGATAATTCCGCTGGAGACCACCCTCTCAACTCCCTGCCGTGCCCAAGTGGGTACGAGGTGAGCGTCGCTGAATTTCAGGGGTGTGGCAGAGATATCGGGCAGAATTCTGGAAAGCACTACCATTACCTCCCCTCTCGTTATAGGTGAAGTAGGGTTAAAGACTACACTGCCGTCATCAAGAGAGGTGCCCGTCATCAAGCCGTGCTCGGCAACGGCGGCGACGTAGTCCTCTGCCCAGAGGGGAATCTTATCTGCGTCGGCAAAGCGGGAAATACTCTCGGCGGTGTTTTGAGGAGTAAGAGTCATAAAGCCCGAAACGAGCTTGGCAAATTCGGCTCTGGTGATAGCGCGGTTAGGGGCAAAGAGAGTTTTTCCGCCCTCGTCATAGCCCGAAATAAGTCCCATCATATAGACGTTGAGGATATATTTTTCAGCCCAGCTTGATGAGATATCGTCAAATGGCTCGCCCTCGAAGCCAAAGACGGCACGAAGGTTATCCACGGTGGCGTCGGAAAAATCGGTGGTATAGAAGGGGGATTTAATATAAATCTCGCCGT
Organism: Eubacteriales bacterium; assembly: GCA_045535585.1. Lineage (GTDB taxonomy): Bacteria > Bacillota > Clostridia > Oscillospirales > SIG627 > RGIG6353. The sequence continues at coordinate 3,768 of JAZSLY010000078.1, read as the reverse complement.
CAATATAATCGGGAATTTCGGCAACAAGCTCCGTCCAGCCGTTGATAGCCGAGAAATCATTCTTCACAGAGTAGATAGAAACGACCTCGTCTCCGTTCTTGTCATAGAAGGAAATAAAGCCTCCTCCATTGTATTTACCCTTATACATCAGGGTGATTTCCTTGGGTGCAAACTCTACCTTCAAGGGCTCGTTATAGGTGTAGGTGCCCCAGTTTACCGTGAGGGCAGAGTCGGAATTATAGCCCTTGGTGTACTCGAAATCGAAGGGTGCGTCCTCGGTGTCGGCGGTATCGGGGATTTCAAAGCCGTCGATGAGCTTATCGGGAACACCGACGTAGATGGTTACCTCTCCCCTTTTGTCGCCGTAGGAGACGTTAAGCGTGGCGGTAGTGAACATAGTATCGGTGATAATTTCAAGTGTTCCGTCGCTATAAAGTCTTGCCACGTTGTTTTCGGCAAGGATACCCTCCCGAAGATATGGGATATTATTCTCGGTAAAGTACCAATTGAACGAGTCGAGGTTGGTCGCTACGTCAAAGCCGTGGTATTCGCAAAGAACTGACGCCACGGTGCGCTCGCCAGGGACAAGAACACGTTTTTCAAGTATGGGGGAAAGGAAGTCCAGAGTTTCGGGAACGTACACCGTTTTTTCATCAGAAATAACGCGTCCGTCGCTGAGGGTATAGGAGGCGGTAAATCTGCGTTCGTATACGGGAGAGTCGTCAAGGAGGAGATAGTCGCCTTCAAAAAGGAGTCCCTCTGTTTCGGCAGAGTATTCGGAGTAGTCTATTTCCACCTCGTCCACTTGGTGCATAGAGGCGTCGAAAAAGTCGGTAGTTATTTCAAAGCGTGACGAAGGAAGTGCGAAATAGACGTTGGAGAGGACGGAGGCGTTAGTTATAATTCCGTCGGGGGTTGCGTTATTAAGAAACAAAACTGCATTGGAAACAGCCCTTGGATAGCCGTCGGAGGAAAAATTGATTACCTCGAAGCTTTCACTTCCGAGATACCTGACGCCCACCGTGGCAGAGCCTCCTCCGTCAAGGAGCATTACTGTGTGTGCGCCCTTTTTAATAAGGGTGCTTGCCACCTCGGAAAGAGTCATACCCGAGCTGTAATTCGCACGCTTTGCATCAACGGTAAAGAAGATAGCGCTGCCGTCGGCACGGATACCTACGGCGCAACGTGCGTTCCTCACTCTCTCGCTGTATTCGTCGGCGGTTTCGGGAATAAAAGACGAGTCCTTTACGATAATATCACCGCCGCCGATGAGATGCAGTGCGTTCTTCCAAACGTCAGAACAAGTGACACTTATGGTAAGGGTCTCTCCTGCCTCTACCGCCTTGAATTTCTCATAGGCTTTGTGAGTCTGCGGAACAGTGAAAACGAATTCACCCTTGCCTATCGGAGTGTTTTGAACGCCGTCGGAAACGCTTTTGACGGTACATTCAACCGTCTCACCAAGCTTCAACACGTCGCTGTCGGGGGTCAGCACGATTTCCAGACAATCGAAGGTTGAGTGGGTGGAGGATGAATAGGTGCTGTCCATCAAATAGAGGGAATAAATCTGCGGATACTTATTATAATAGAAATCAAAGGCTTCGCCGTCGAGGGTAATTTTAGTTGAAATATCGGGAGTGCCGATATGTAGTGAGCCGTCGGGGAAAACGGCGAGGGCGTTATTCCCCACGGAAGACGAGAGAAAGCGGGAGTCGCACACAACGGCGCCGAGGGGGATGCCCGTATAGAAGCTGAAGAAGTCGCCATTGACGCCAGCCACTACGTTATCGGTAAGGGACGCCATTTTGGATACGGTCTTACGGGAAAACTGGCTTGCGCCAAACGAGACCACGGGGAAAGTTGACCTGCCCGGAGTATAAACCAATTCGAAGGTATGACTGTCGGAGCCATCCTCAAGGGAGGTGGTACTCTCAACGAGTGTTAGACCGTCGGATATTGGAAAGTCGATTGAAAAAGCCGACACCGCAAGGGCGGTATGTGCTATTAAAAGAGTTAAAATAAGTATTAAAGAAATTGTTTTTTTCATACGTTCACCTATATGCCATATTAGCTTGAATTCATTTTATTTCATTGGAGTATAAAAGTCAAGGAAATGGGAATAAAATTAACATTTGCTTTAAATAAAATACATTTATGTTGACAAAAAGACAAAAAAAGTGTATAATACATCGTATTATTTTGCAAAAACTTTCTTGAAAGGAATTTAATAAAATGATTAACGAAATTATCGAAATGATTGCAAAGCAGTTAAAGGTTGACGTGAGTGAAATCACTCCCGACACAGACATTCTTGACGACCTTGGCGCTGATTCTCTTGACGTAGTTGAAATTCTTATGTCTATTGAAGATACATACGGCATTACTATCCCCGACGACGAAGTACAGAACCTCAGAACAATCAATCTTCTTACCAACTACATTGAGGCAAAGCAATAATAGAGGATATTTATGTATATTACGGATATTTATGCAGAGTCGTGCTTTAACGACCACGCAATGAAGGAATACCTTTCCGAAGACGTATACAAAAAATTTAAAAACACCATTGATATGGGTGCTGACCTTGACGGAGAAATAGCCGACGCCATAGCGGAGGCTATGAAAAAATGGGCTTTGTCCAAGGGTGCGACCCATTTCAGCCATTGGTTTCAGCCACTTAACGAAATGACGGCGGAAAAGCACGATTCGTTTTTGTCCTTTGACAAGGACGGCGGTGCTATTATGGAATTTTCGGGTAAGGAGCTTATCCGCGGTGAGTCGGACGCTTCGTCCTTCCCATCGGGAGGATTGAGGGCGACCTTTGAGGCGAGAGGATATACCGCATGGGATTGTACCTCCCCTGCCTTCGTGAAGGATAAGACTCTTTATATTCCCACCATTTTCTGCTCGTACACCGGTGAGGCGCTTGACAAAAAGACTCCGCTTTTGCGCTCTATGGACGCCATAAGCCGTGAAGCCCTGCGAGTGTTGAGGCATCTTGGCGATACGACTGCCACGAAGGTCATTACCACCGTTGGTCCTGAGCAGGAATATTTCCTTATCGACCGTGAGCTTTACGAAAAGAGGCTGGACCTTCTGCTTTGCGGAAGGACTCTCTTCGGCTCTCCTCCCCCTAAGGGTCAGGAGATGGACGACCACTACTACGGCAGACTCAGACTTAGGATTTCGGACTATATGCACGAGCTTGACCGTGAGCTCTGGAGTCTTGGCGTTTCCGCAAAGACGAAGCACAACGAGGTAGCTCCCGCTCAACACGAGCTTGCCTGCATTTTCGACACGGCTAATATTGCCTCCGACCAAAACCAGATAACTATGGAGTCGATGCGTACCGTAGCGAAGAAAAAGGGACTTGCCTGCCTTTTGCACGAAAAGCCCTTCAAGGGCGTTTCGGGCTCGGGTAAGCACGTTAACTGGTCACTCTCTACCGACACGGGCGTTAATATTTTGAGCCCTGGGCGAGACCCCTCTCACAACTACACCTTCCTCTTGTTTATGGCGGCAATGATTGCAGGCGTTGACAAGTATCAGGACCTTTTGAGGTTTTCCTGCTCGGGTGCAAGCAACGACGTGAGACTTGGCGGTGACGAAGCACCTCCCACGGTTATTTCTATTTTCCTTGGCGACGAGCTTTGTGCTATATACGACGCCATTGAAAACGAAAGTGACTTTGAAAACAAGGACGACGCAAAGATGAATATGGGAGTTTCGTCGGTGCCCTCCTTCAAGAAGGATACCACCGACAGAAAC
>JAZSLY010000089.1:0-2195 GCA_045535585.1 Eubacteriales bacterium | reverse complement strand
TATTGGTAACGTTACCAAGGAAGCAAAGGCAGGAACCAACTCGCTTAACACGACGAACGTTCTTTACGACGACAACCCCCGTGACGGTGACCAGATTTGGAAGTACGCCTTCAAGAAGGCAGACAACCTTATCCTTATCGTCAGCGCTAACGACACTCCCGGTAAAAAAATCGTTACAAAGACCTTTGTAAACGACTTTGGACACGAGGTAGTATCCGTTATCGCTAACCACATCGGCGGATACGCTTCTACCGGCGAACTTTATCCTCTTATGATGAAAATTTCAGAGGACAATAAGACAATCGATTTCAGATATGCAGTTCCTTATTATAATAAGGTAGGCGGTTACATCGAGGAATCAAAGGTTGTTGTTAACATCGACAAGCTTGCTCCCCTTCCCGAGCCCGAGCCTATGAGCTTGCTTACCAAGGTTAAGTCTCAGTTCAACGGCTCAAACAAGGCGTACATTAACGGTTACGCAGGTAACCTCTTCAAGCCCAACGACAATATGACAAAGGCAGAGGCAAGTACTATTTTTGCTCGCCTTCTCGTTAATTCACAGACTATCCCTACGGGATATGAGACAAGATTTACCGACGTCAAGAAGGGCGAGTGGTATTACGATGCTATTGCTTACCTTGATGCTAACGGATATTTCTATACTACCGAAGGCACGACCTTCAACCCCAATGCAAAGATTACAAGAGCTGAATTCGTAGAGCTTGCAGTATTCTGTTCTGCTAAAAAGTCCACCGAGGGCGAAAGCTTCAAGGACGTTCCCGCAGACAGCAAGTATGCTTCCGTTATTTCAACGGCGGTTGCAGGCGGTCTTGTAAACGGCTACGGCGACGGCACCTTCAAGCCCGACGCCACTATCACAAGAGCAGAGGTTGTAACGGTTGTTAACCGTATGCTCTCTCTCGTTGCTAACGATCGCACGGTAAGCCCTGATGGACTTGAAACCAAATTCGCTGATATTTCAGGTCACTGGGCAGAGCTTCAGATACTTCTTGCGTCCAACAACAACGTTAAGTCAGCAGCACATACAAGCGTTGCTACAGATACACTTATTGAAACCGAGGATACTATCGAGTTCTCTACCAAGTATCTCAAGGTAGTAATGGAAAAGAAGAACGCTAAGATTACCGAGCTCATTAACCTTAACACAGGTGAAAATATTGTAAACAACACGGGTACACCCTGGATCGCATACCTCAAGAACGCAACCGATGCGCAGGTAATTCCCATCTCCGCTGCAGTTGACGACGGTAGACTTAAGCTGACCTTCAAGGACAAGTCGATCGTTTGCTTCGTTATCGAGACCTTCGACAACTACTTCACCATTACTCTCGACTCTTCCCTTCCCGTTAACTATCAGGGAATTGTTATGGGTTGCTTCGGTGCAAAGTACGATTGGGAGCTTGATAACCCCAACGCATACGGACTTTCCTCTGTTCCTATGACGTCAACTATCATCCCCAGCTGTTATCCCGGCGGTGAAACAAAGTCCTTCTATTCAACGATAAGAGCACTTACTCCTGTTGAAATTTACGGCTCCAAGGTTGGTATCGCGTTCTCAACTATGGACGTTCACCGTGAAATCCTCAAGGAAATTTGTCTTGCAATCGACCCTGAATACGGTATCAGAAACCTGAACGGCGGTCCTTTCGCATATGATTCCGACAACATTTTCGACGACTACGTTATATCTTCAATGGCGATGACACCAGATAACATAGACGAGGTTGGCAGAATTGCTCAGGAGTACGGCTTTGAGCAGATAAGCATACATCAGGGTACTCCTTTCATTCAGGCAGACTTTAACTTCAAGGGCGCAGCAACCGCTGAAGAAAAAGAAAACGGCACCTTTATCGAGGCATCTACCTTCAAGGAAAGAGTAACGGATAAGCTTGAAAAGTACGGCGCTTACTTCTGCCTCCACACTTATTCTTCACTTGTACCCAACACAGCTACAAGAATTCTTACCAATCCCAAGTGGCAGCGCCAGATAGTATACGATCCCGTAACCTATACCTGCCGCGGTAACGTTTCCAGATTCAGAACAAACATCAAGACAAACGAGGACGCCTCCTCATTTGTTATTGACCCCAGCAAAAATATGCCCAATACCGACATACATTCGCCTTATATACTTATTGACGAAGAAATCATCAAGGTCGGTCAGGGTACGTCAT
>JAZSLY010000205.1:0-4666 GCA_045535585.1 Eubacteriales bacterium | reverse complement strand
CCGACGTTGCGTTCGGTGCAACTCCCGAGTATAACGGTGCAACACCTACAAAGACGGCTACTGCACAGTACACCTACACCTTTGCAGGTTGGACTCCCACACTTGAAGCCGTTTCGGGTGATGCAACCTACACCGCGACCTTCACCGAAACAGTTAACAAATACACAGTAACTTGGAAGAACGACAACGGAGACGTCCTTGAAACCGACAACGACGTTGAGTATGGTGCTACTCCCGAATATAACGGAACAACTCCTACAAAGACCGCTACCGCACAGTACACCTACACCTTTGCAGGTTGGACTCCCACAGTTGAAGCCGTTTCAGGCGATGCTACCTACACCGCAACTTTCACAGAAACACTCAACAAGTACACGGTAACTTGGAAGAACGGCGACGATACACTTGAAACAGACACCGACGTTGCGTTCGGTGCAACTCCCGAGTATAACGGTGCAACACCTACAAAGACGGCTACTGCACAGTACACCTACACCTTCGCAGGTTGGACTCCAGCGGTTGAAGCTGTTTCAGGTGACGTAACCTACACAGCTATCTTCACCGAAACAGTTAACAAGTACACTGTAACCTTCTACAAGGATACAACGGGCACAGAAGTACACGAGACACAAGAGGTTGAGTATAATGCGTCTGCCGTAGCTCCTGTAACCAATCCCGAAAAGGAAGCTACAAACACTACTATTTACACCTTTGAAAAGTGGGACAAGGACTTCTCGGTTATTACTGCAGACCTTGAGGTAAGACCCATATTCAAGGAGGAGACAAAGTACTATACTATCACTCTTGAATACGGCGACGGCACAACGGGTACTATAACGCCTTCCATCGAGGTAGAATACGATACCAAGCTTCTGGGCGCTCTTCCCAACACAGGTTTTGAGAACGGACTTAAATACTTTGCAGGCTGGGCAGACGACAACGGAGTTCTCGTAGACGATGCAACGACAGTTGCCACTCTCCCCTCACTCAAGCTTACAGCTAAGTGGGAAGACGTTTACTTCACCGTTGAATACTATATTCCCGACGGTACGGGAGGATATATAAAGCACAGCGACCGAAAGGTTGGTGCGGCATCGGGTACCGCGGTTGATGCAAAGGATTACGTAATCACCATTGACGGATATGAATTTGACGAGACAATAATAACCGACAGAACGGGTACTGTTTCCTCGGATAATTCTTTGATAGTTAAGGCGTACTACAAAAAGCTTCTCACCGTAAGGTTCTACCGCTGGGACGACGGCGTTGCTAACTGGGTAGTTGATAAAACGGTAAGCGACCTCAACGCAGGCGACACGGTTTCAACCTTCCCCGAGTATTCCGACGAAAAGAGAGGATACCAGACGGGTAACAACAGAACTCACGTTTCGGCAAATTCTCTCTACGCCACAAACTTTGTTCACAAGATTTCATCAAAGTGGGCATATGATAACGGTGAAAAGATTGATGAATTCACCAGCGATACGAAGGTATATGAAGACCTTGACGTTTATCCGTATTTCAAGAGACTTTCCGCAGAAGCCTTCATCAAAAAGTTTGAAGACAAGAACAACGGAAAGATTGAGTTTGAAGTCTTCTACGACGACTCTCGCTTTGTTGACTCCTTGAAGGACGCTATCTGGGTCAACAAGGGCTCTATCACAATGGCTCTTGATATGATAAATATCGAGGACAAGATACTTGAAAAGCTCAACGAGCACAACCTCACCGACACAGACGGAAAGATTTACAATCAGGAACAGAGAGTGCGACTTGTTTCTCTCATCGGCGACGAAAACCTTGATAAATTCGTCAGGGATTCGGCAAAGGAAAACGTAACGAAGGAAAACACCATAGACTTCCTTGATGACTTCCTTTCAAATTCGGATAACGAGACCACTGCAACCGAATTGATTCAGGGTCTTATCCACAATGCAAGCGGTGACGAAATAGAGGACACCTTCAAGCCTGCTATAAAGGGCTTCCTTGAAAAAGACGATACCCTCCTTGAAGAACAGATAAGAGAGTACGTTAACGGATTGTCAAACGATGAAATCTTTGACCTTTTGAAAGAGGATACCTCGTTCGTTAAATCATACCTGAAGAATAACACTTCGATTATCATTTCTTACGTTCAGGGTGACTCATCTCAAATCAAAACCTTCCTTAAAACAACCACAGGAAAGGGCTTGCTGAGCACCTTCATTCAGGAGGACGGGGCTCTCCAGAACAACCTCAAGACACATATCATAGACAACAAGGCTTCATTTAAGACAGAAATAATTGACCACGTGGCTGACATCTCCAACCTTGCTACTCTTAAAAATAAGCTCTATGAGGATGCGGTTTACAACGGATACGTAATCGACTCTATTATGAGTAAGCTCGATTCCCTTGCAAATTCAAACGATCTTGACGAGCTTAACGAGATAATTGATAAGTTTGACTCCAACCCCGACCACAATATTGTTTCGACTCAAATGTATTTCGACGTTAGAGACGATATCTTGACAGAGGTAAGAAAGAGCTCTAACAAGTCAATCGTTATCGGAGAGATCACCTCAAAGCTTGAGCCTAATACAACGGAAGGTCTTAACGAGCGCCGAAAGGTAGCCGAAACTATCTACGACACGCCTGCCCTCTTCAACAGCGCCGTAAACGAGGCAATCGGCAACGCTTCGTTCCTTTCAACCGCTATTGATATTGCACTTGGCAATCCTACCTACGTTGACGATGCAATCGCAAACGTGCTTACAGACCCCGACCTTCTTGAAAGAGCTGTTAACTCGGCAGTCAACAACGAAGCCTTTATGACGGAAATTCTTGCCACAACCGCAGTTGACAATGCAATTAACAGTATCATTTCAAGCCGAGACGACAACGTGGACGGCGACGACTTTGACGAGGCTTTGGACAGCGCTATCGACACAATGCTGACGGCAGAGAACAAGGGCTCTACGATAAACACTATTATGGACGAGCTCTTTGCTGTAGGTAATGGTGACCTTCTCGACGAAGCGGTAGCCAGCGTAGTGAAGAAGCTTCAGGCAAATGGTGTTCTTCGCGCAGACGTTATAAATATGGTGGTTGACTACATCTTCAATCCAACAAATCCTGCAAGCGATAAGAAGGAAGAGTTGGTTAACCTGGTAGTTGACGAGCTTTATGCCGATACCATTGACCAGTTTGTGAAGGAGCTTCGTGAGAAAGAGCAATTCACAGTTTATAACGAATTTACACACCTTATTGCGAAGGCAATGTACGATAAGTTCTACGGTATGTCACTTGAGGACTTCCTCGACACAGTTTCGCTTCCCGATGGCTTTGACAAGGTGCTTCAGGCAGACGTTATCAACCGTGTGCTCAATGACATCTACAACGACGCGCTTGATCCTTATCTTGCTCAAATTCAGACAGTACGAGACAGTTACTCGGCCGATCCTACGGGAACCTACTACATTGACACCTACGTAACGGTAAGAATTGATCCTATCGACGACCTCGTTAATCCTTTCTACGATAAGTTCAGAGAGATTCTTGACGAAAAGGTTGGCGACGTAAGACCTTACCGCGACAATCCTTACGTGGTGGCTATGGTTGACCTGATGGCTCCCAAGTATCTCCTCCCTGCTCTTGAAGGAAGCTATGATGACGTGATTTACAGCGGATACAGACTGCCGACTATCGATGAAACCTATACGATACTTTATACTTTAGTGGTATTGGCAGACGATGCAGCAAAATGGTATCTTGACAACTACGACACCGATAAGGTTGACGTTATTATTGACAAGCTGGAAAATACAGTCATTGAATATGCTAACTGCATACTCAGCTTCATAAACGAGTATAAGGAGCACGGCACGATACCAAGCCTTGACGACCTTCCTGACAGCAAGCTTACAGAGCTTTGTGAAAAGTACGGAATTCAGGATATTATCGACAGAAACGAAAAGATTCAGGCTATAATCGAAAAGATTACGGCAAATGAAAAGTTCAATAACGTAATCGATAAGTTCTATAATTCAAGCTACAACGACCCTGTAACAAGCGAGCGTTATCAGAAGATTGCTACTAAGGTCAAGAACTTCTTCGACCTCGTATTCGACAAGTATCAGGATGAGACCTTCAACCTTGATGAGTTCTTCCGCGAGACTATACTCGACCGAGTTTCCGAGTACAGAGTTGATACCACGGACAAATACATCACGGATATGTACAAGGTAACGAAGGGTGACAACTACGTAACGGTAACACGTGAGTTCGTAGACGAGTAATAAGAGGATAGTAAATAAACTACAAAATGTGCAGAATTTCTGCACATTTTGTAGCAATATGGAAAAGGAAACTTATGAAAAAAACAGTAATTAAGCTTATATCATTCATTCTTTTGCTTTTCTCCTTGTCCATGGCGGTTATGGCGGGTGACTTTCCCGACGTGCCGAGAGACAACAGCGAAATGTCGAAAGCGATTTACGTCCTGCACGATGCGGGAATTGTCGGCGGATACGAGGACGGCACCTTCCGTCCCAACAACCATCTGACGAGAGCAGAGCTATGTAAAATAGTCAACTCCGTCTTTGGTTACTCCACCCCCGATACCGTGGGCTTTTCGGACGTAAAGACTACCGATTGGTTTTACGGCTATTCTCTCGTGGCTAAAAAG
>JAZSLY010000132.1:0-8410 GCA_045535585.1 Eubacteriales bacterium | reverse complement strand
GACTTGGTGTAAGTCCTCTTACCTCGGGTGAGAAGGTTTTGGTGTGTCCTCCGGGATAGCAGGTTGGTATGACTGAAGTGGTCATAGGAACCGCAGACAGACCGAATGCTTCGGGATTGTCAAGCTCCCAATCGTATTTAGCACTGAGTGAGCCCATAACTAATCCCTGATAGGTTGAAGGCATGGAGGAGTCGAGAGTGATAGTAAAGTAATTATCAAAGGTTTCGACAATGAAGCAAACAATAGACTTGTCCTTAAAGGTAAATTTCAATCTTCCGTCGTCTATTTCGGCAGACGAGGGGATTACCTGCGCGCCCGTTGCATTCTTGAAATATGCAAGCCAGGGGGTAGTTGAAGTGTTTATAATATTCTCACCGTTGTAGAGGTTGATAAGCTCCATAGTCTTTGCAGTTTTCTTATCAATTACCACCTTGAGCTGCTTTGTAGAGAATTCAATGGTGGTGTCCGTCTCTGTGAAAGGACTCTCCTGCAAAGCGGCGTAGGCAGCCGATTTAACGTTATCGTTAGAGGCGAGGAGTATTTGAAGCTCCGCCCAATGACCCGAAATGTCGCCGAATACCTTTGCCAGTCCCTTGGTGCTTACCGTGCGCTCGTTGGCAACGAGGGAAAGCACGCGGTTAACGACTGTTACCACTTCCGCTCTCGTGATGGTAGCGTCGGGCTTGAAGGTGCCGTCGCCGTAGCCGTTTACAAGACCCGATGCAACAGCGGTTGAAATAACGGAAGCATACTTGCTGTCTGCGGGAACGTCCTTGAAGCTTTCGCCTTCGCTGGTGTTATCGGCAGAGCAGAATACTGCAAGCTCTACGAACTCGGCTCTCGTAATCTTTGCGTTAGGATTGAAGGTTGTGCCTTCGGTCGTATAGAAATAACCGTTTGCATCAAGGTAAGCGATAGCATCGTAGAACCACTCACCCTTTTTTACGTCGGTAAATCTTGTCTCGTATCCCGTGGGGATAGTCTGCGAGCCGACGAGAAGGCGGGCGAAAATGGTGCTTGCCTCTGCCTTTGTCATGTTGTCGTTAGGCTTGAATAGGTTACCTGCGTAGCCGTTTATGTACGCTTTGTTTTCACCGTTGAACTGTATTTCAATTTTATCAAGCAGACTAATTGGCTCGGGGTCGGGAAGGGGAGCAAGCTTGTCGATATTAACTACAACCTTTGATTCCTCAACGTAACCGCCCACCGAATTATAATAAGGAACTGCGTATCTGAAATCGATTGTCTTATTGTCCTCGGATATCTTCATCATAAGAGGGTAGAGCTTGTCTTCGTTACCGTAACCGCCGATGTGGTTAGCTATAACGGAAACTACCTCGTGACCAAAATCGTTAGTGAAGGTCTTTGTAACGATTTCCTTGCCGGGAGTGTCGTTTGCGCTGACGATAAGGATAAGGTTGTCTACCTTCTTGAAGGCATATTTCCAGATCTGGTTACCGTCACGGGGACTGTCGTTGTAAAGAACGTTGGTAGTGTTACGGGAATTACTGTTTTTCTTCTCTTCGGGAGGAACAGTATCAATGTCGTAAAGGTCTTGGTCCCACATTCTATACATCTCGCCGTCCTTTGTAGCAAAGGAGGTTGTGTACACGATGACACGCTTATCCTCGTGAACAGCGCTTGTTGCGATAAACCAGTCAAGAACACCTTGTCTCGGGAAAAGTTCAAGGTTGAAAATGAGGTACTTAGTACCGTTGATATCAACGATGAAAGCAAAGTTGTTGATATCATATTCGATAAGCTCTGCATTTTCACTGCTATAGAAGTCATTAAGCTCAAAAACTTCTTCCATGGCGTTCATACGGTAAACCATAGAATCACCCGCATAGCCTGATTTGTTCATAGAAAGACCGTATGATATACCGCCTTCGGTAAGTATCGAGCCAACGTTCTTCAAGGCAATGAAGTCACGGTGCCATTCCGTATCGTTTCTTGTTGCCTCGTTAAACTTTTCAGCTCCGTGTATTTGACGGTAGTCGAGCTTGTAGTTGGGGAATGATGACATCTCACCAACGAAGCCCGCAAATTTGATATTGAATTTATCTGCCACGTCGGTCAGCCAGAAGGCTGCATACTCGGCAGGGAACACGTTAGCTTCGTCTGCAAACCAAGGCTTCGTTCCGTTGGAGCCTACGAAAACAGCGTCGCCGCCCTTAACGTAATCGTCTTCAAATTCAACGGTTGCCGCAACAGCCGCGGTTGAAAGAAGACAGGTTAACGCTATTAATGATAAAACTGATAATAAAATTCTTTTCATACCTTTTCTCCTTTTCGAATTTTCAGCAATTTTATTCTATCATTCTGCTTTTGTAAAGTCAATAAGGTTTAAAAAGTATTTAGACTATTTTGCTTTTTTAATATGCAATTTGAACAAAAATGAGAGACGATTTTTTTCTCTTTTTGGGAATTGACAAAAAACGGTGGCAGAATTACCGTTCGTATTTCTGCCACCGCTATGGTGTTTTAATATTTTGTTTTACTCGAGAGGGATATCGTAATAGCCGTCAAGGTTAACCTCAGGCGCTACCCAGTCGGAAGGATTAGCGATTACCTTACCGCTTACACCCACTACAACGTTTGCACGGAGAGGTGCATCCGTCATAGGCGTTGCGCTATAAGTGTAATTGAACTTACCCTTGGGAACTGTAATTGAGCCTGTGTATGAGATTTCCTTTGTATGAGCCGTATCGTCAACGTACTTGCCTTCCTCGTTGCGAGTGTATTTGTAGTAGTTGAGATAAGCCTTGCCCGTTTCGGGATAGAATTCAACGTACTCACCGCTGTGCACCTCTGCGTCGAAGGTGATCTCGGAAGAACCTATCTTGATTGTGATATTCTTGGCGGGAGCGTCGGTAATCTTGTAAGCTCTGATATCGTCTATCATAACGCCTTCAACGTCGCCTGCTGTGGCGATTGTGAGCTTGTTAATGTTGTTGAAGCCCGGTCTGCCCGCTCTGAAGGTTGAGTAGGTAACACTTGTTGTCGGGAAGTCGTTGAAGGTGAAGCCTCCGTAATTTGCGTTATCATTATCAAGAAGTATAAATTCACGCCAGCCCTCAAAGTTTGTGGGAATGTAGTAGTCAATTCTTCCTTCTGAAACGTGAGCAGGGGAGTAGAGTGAGATAAGGAATGCGCCGTCCGAGCCGTTACCAAGCACCCTTACCTTGAATGCAAGGTGCTCGCTGAGGTTAAGGTTAGGTAAATTGTGGGTCTTGGGAATGTCCTTGATACTCTGTGTCTCGTCGAGGGTGAGAACGACAAGCTCGTTTTCACCGAGCGTAGAATATCTCTGCTCAACTCGGATATAAGGAGTCTGTGAGCCGAATGGGTTCTCAGCAGTGCCTGTCACAAAGAGGTTATCTGTATAGTCAAATACTCTGTTCTTAAAGTATCTCATCTGCTTAAACGCCCAAGTGCCGTCGTCCTGACGGAACATCTTGTATTCGTAAGTATTATCCTTAAGTGCTTCTCTTACTTCAGGTGAGAAGTAGTTTGCCTTACGCATAATCGAATATGCGTTGTAGTATTTTACGTTTGTTCTGAATCTTGTCTGCTCGTTATAGAGGTCAATGGTGAAGGGCTGGTTACAGTTGCCGTAATTATATGCAATACCAATGGAGCCCATATGGTCAAGGTCGTCACGGAACATAGTCTTGAAGAAGGTGTTCTTGTATTCCTCTGCGTAGTCGGGATTCGGGTTGAACCAACCGAGAGTCGCCGTGTAATAGTAGTCACCAACGTTCAGCTTGCCTCTTGCGTCGTTTGACTTGAAGAGCTTATATTCCGTCTTTGCGTGGTCAACAGCACCGCCTCTGCCTCGTCCTGCCCAGAGTTGAATTCCCATTGAAGAAGACTCAAGTATGGGAGGAACGATACAGTTTTCAAGAACTTCACGGTAAAATTCTGCGTAAATATAAGATGTTTCCCTTGAAATCGAAAGACCTGTTCTGTGGAAGGATTCAAGACCGTCGAGGTAGATAGCTCTGAAGCCGCCCTCGTTATAGGCTCTTGCAGTTTCCTCTGCTATGTTGTAGAAGAGCTCGGAGAAGGGCTCTGACTGGAACATATTGTACCAGCCGAGAAGCTGTCTTATTTCAGCGCCGTCCTCGTGGGTAGTAGCTACCGTTCCGCACATACCTCGCTTTACGTTGATAAATCCTGAGGATGTACCGCCTCCTACCCAAATGATTTCTTCATCAATAAGGATGTATGCCGAGTGGATATTGGTGCTTGGCATAGTCTTGTTGGGGTCGATAACGAAGCCTGATGCGTCCTCGTTTGTCTTAATGTTAGTTCTGAATCTTGAAACGTTACCGCGGCAGGTATAGGTCACGGGGTCGTAGCATATCTGTCGTTGCCACTTAGGGTTAGTGAGGATTTTAGTAGCAGTGTTCGGAACAAGGGAAGAGTAGGTATGCAGACAGAGATATACGCCATATTCAGCCAGCTTATCCGTAACTCTTTCCTTGAAGGTTGCGGCGGTGATAAACGTACCTTGTAGCTTTTCTGCTTCGGTTGCAGTACCAACGAAGTTAAAGTCTGCCTGAATAAAGGGGTTGCCCTGATGTGTACTAAACTGCTCAAATCCATACTCATTGGCAATTCTGCCAACCTCGTCAACGTTGTCTGCAGTAAGAGGCATTCCTGAAATAATGTAGTCGTCGAATATGTTTTCCGAGTCGAGAGTGAAGGGACCGCCGTTAAGGTTTTTAATTCCGTACTTGGGGTCGATGGCGAGAACTATCTCCTTGAGATATTCGCGGTGAACGTCCATTGTTGAGAAGGTGACACCGACCTTAGAGCCAAAGACCTCGAGGGGCGTGAGTGCTCTCACCTCTGCAAAGAAGGTCTTGGTGCTGCCACCGGGGTAACAGCTTGGAATAGCGGTAGTTGTCATAGCAATCAACGACATACCGAACTTTTCAGGATTGTCAAGCTCCCAGTCGTATCTTGCGCCGAAGCAACCGAAGTTGATACCCTGATAGCCAACGGGAAGAGAGGAGTCAAGTGTGATAGTAAAATAGTTATCAAAGGTTTCGATAACGAAGCAGACAACAGATTTGTCCTTGAAGGTCAATTTAAGTCTTCCGTTGTCAACCTCTGCCGAGGTGGGTGTTACGGGTGCGCCGGTTGCGTTCTTGAGATATGCGATCCAGGGAGTACCTGTATTGTTTACAATGTTTTCGCCATTATAAAGATTTATCATCTCTATAATTTGCGCATTACTCTTTTTAATTGTGATTTTAATGTGCTTGGTTGAAAAGTCAATGGTCTCATCCTTGTCAACAAGTGTGTCGGGAGAAACCTCCGAGTGCGCCTTTGAGCGAACGTTGTTGTTAGAGGCAATGAGTATCTGGTACTCAGCCCAGTGACCCTTGATATCGCCGAATACAGTTTCAAGTCCGCTGGGGCTTACTGTAACCTCGTTTGCAACAAGAGAGAGTGCGCGGTTAACGACTGTTACCACTTCCGCTCTTGTGATAGTAGCGTCGGGCTTGAAGGTGCCGTCGCCATATCCGTTTACAAGACCTGATGCAACCGCAGTAGAAATAACCGAAGCATACTTGCTGCCTGCGGGTACGTCCTTAAAGCTTTCGCCGTTTATCGTTGCTTTTGCAGAGCAGAATACTGCAAGCTCTACGAATTCGGCTCTCGTTATCTTTGCGTTGGGATTGAAGGTTGTGCCCTCGGTTGTATAGAAAAATCCGTTTGCATCAAGGTAAGCAACAGCATCGTAGTACCATTCGCCCTTCTTAACGTCGGTAAATCTTGTTTCAAAGCCCGAAGGAATTGTCTGTGAGCCAACGAGAAGACGGGCAAAAATGGTGCTTGCCTCTGCCTTCGTCATATTGTCGTTGGGCTTGAAGAGGTTACCTGCGTAACCGTTAATATAGGCTGTGTTAGAGCCGTTGTACTGACTCTTTACCTTGCTAAGCAGGCTGACGGGGTCGGGGTCGTCAAGGGTAACGATGTTGTCAATATTAACAACTACACGTGATTCCTCAATGTATCCACCAACATTATTGTAATAGGGAACTGCATAGCGGAAGTCGATAGTTTTGTTGTCGGCTGAAATCTTCATCATAAGGGGATAAAGCTCACCCGTGGAAGCATATCCGCCGATGTGGTTTGCTATAACGGACACGACCTCATAGCCGTTGTCGTTTGTGAAGGTCTTGGTAACGATTTCCTTGCCGGGAGTGTCGTTTGCGCTGACGATAAGGATGAGGTTGTCAGCCTTCTTTAAGGCATACTTCCAAATCTGGTCACCGTCACGGGGACTATCGTCGTAAAGAGCGTTTGTTGTGTTGAGGGAGTTGCTGAGCTTTTTAGCGGCTTCGGGAACATTATTGATATCATAAAGGTCCTGGTCCCACATTCTATACATCTCGCCATCCTTTGTAGCAAAGGAGGTTGTGTATACGATGGCGCGCTTGTCCTGGTGGAGAGCGTTGGTTGCGTTGAACCAGTCAAGAACACCCTGCCTTGGGAAAAGCTCGAGAGTGTAAACGATATATTTTGTTCCGTTTACGTTAACGATAGTTGCAAAGTTGTTGATATCATATTCGATGATTTCCGCAGTTGCGGGGTCGTAGAAGTCCTCGGACGAGAAAACCTCCTCCATTGCGTTCAGACGGAAGAGCATAGTGTCGCCGCAGTAGCCGGACTTATTGAGAGAAACACCGTAGGATATTCCGCCGTCGGTAAGAATTTCTCCTACGTTTCTGAGGGCGTGGAAATCTCGTTGCCATTCCGTGTCTCCTCTTGTTGCCTCGTAGAACAAGTCCTTGCCGTGCTCCTGAGCGTATTTTGTCTTGAAATTAGGCTCTGATGACATATCGCCTACGAAGCCTGCAAACCTGATGTTGTATTCCTCCGTCTTATCTGTCAGCCAGAAGGCTGCATACTCGGCTGGGAATACGTTGGCTTCGTCTGCAAACCAAGGCTTCGTTCCGTTGAAGCCTACGAAAACAGCGTCGCCGTCCTTAACGTAATCGTCTTCAAATTCAACTGTTGCAGCAAAAGCCGCGGTTGAAAGAAGGCAGAATAACGCAAGTATTGATAAAATGGTTAATAAAATCTTTTTCATACGTTTCTCCTTTTTAAAATCATATCAATTTTATTTTATCAATTAATTATTAGAAAGTCAATAAGGAAAAAAATTTAAACCGATTTTTTGTAATATTGATGTACAAAGAGCACAAAAAACACATTGCTCTTTTTCTTCAATTCCGCTGGCATAAACAAAAATACTCTATTGACTAAAAATAATCAATATACAAAGGCGGCAGAAAACTCAAATGAGCTTTCTGCCGCCGCAAAATATATATGTGTGTTTACTGATTAGCACAAAGGAATATTATAGTAGTCGTCGATGTCAACCTCAGGTGCTACCCAGTCGGAAGGATTAGCGAATACCTCGCCGCTGACACCCACTACAACGTTTGCACGGAGAGGTGCGTCGGTCATAGGTGTTGCGCTGTAGGTGTAGTTGAACTGTCCCTTAGGAACGGTAACTGAACCTGTGTATGAGATTTCCTTTGTATGAGCAGTATCGTCAACGTACTTGCCTTCCTCGTTGTAGGTGTACTTGTAGTAGTTGAGATATGCCTTGCCTGTTTCGGGATAGAACTCAATGTACTCACCGCTGTGTACCTCTGCGTCGAAGGTGATCTCGGAAGAACCAATCTTGATTGTGATGTTCTTTGCAGGAGCATCGGTGATAGTGTAGGCTCTGATATCGTCAATCATAACGCCCTCAACGTCGCCTGAAGTAACGATTACAAGCTTATTAAGATTGTTGAAGCTGGGACGGCCCGTTCTGAACATCTGACCGTCAACACCCGTTGTAGTGTAGCCTGAGAAGGTGTGGCCGTCGTAGTTTGCATTATCATTATCTACAAGGATAAACTCTCTCCAGCCATTAAAGTTTGTGGGAACGTAGTAGTCAATTCTACCGCTGGAAACGTGACTGGGTGAGGTGAGGGAAATGAGGAACGCACCGTCTTTTCCGTTACCGTGCACTCTTACCTTCAAGGCAAGATTCTTGCCGAGAGCAACGTTTGCAAGCTGGTAGGACTTGGCAACCTCTGCAAGAGGCTTTGTTTCGTCAAGCTCAAGGAGAGTCATAGCGTTTTCACTCAGCGTTGAGTATCTCTGCTCAACACGGATATAAGGTGTCTGTGAGGCAAATGGGTTCTCAGCAGTTCCCGTTACGAAGAGTCTGTCTGTATAGTCAAAAACTCTATTCTTGAAATATCTCATCTGCTTGAACGCCCAAGTACCGTCGGCCTGCTTGAACATCTTATATTCGTAATTAGCATCTTTTATGGCTTCTCTTACTTCAGGGGAGAAGTAGTTAGCCTTACGCATAATTGAGTATGCGTTG
>JAZSLY010000163.1:0-3174 GCA_045535585.1 Eubacteriales bacterium | reverse complement strand
TTTTTTAGTTTGTTATGTGGCGCCGCCCAAACCCCGCTCGCTTTTTGAAAAAAGCAAGGGCAAAAACTTTTACTTGAAAAATTAAAAGAATTTAAGCATTATCGAAATGACGAGTATGCAAACGATACTGAAATTAAATATACCCTCGACGGTAAACAATATGTGATTGAATGATCGGTATGGGTATGTGCCCCATGGTTGGTATGACAGTTGCTTGTGCTGTTGCTATCGAAGAAGCAAGCAAGTAAAAAAATAACCTACTTTCTTTTAAGGAAAGAAAGTAGGCAAAGAAACCTTGAAATAATGGGTTTGTTCCGATTATTGACGTCGGGACAAACCCTTTTTCTTTTCCTGTTTTAAACTTAACTTTTCATTTTGCTTTTGGGTATTCAAAGCAAAGCAAACGGTAGGGAGGCTCGTCTTCCTCGATTTCGGGAAATCTGCCGACGGGAGGATTAAATCGATTGTCGGTATTGTCGTCATTCACCTGACTTACTTCGCCAAGCAATACCGCACCGCTTCCCTCTTCTACCTCGAAATCATGATACAGGTATTGCTGAATGTGTATGCTTTCCCCCGGAACAAGCTTGATCACCGTACCCGCCGGAACTGTATACCTTCTGCCGTCGGTATCAACGGTAACGTCGCTTTCATAATCGATCTGTTCATTGGGCAGACTGTTATACACCCTGATCAGCACGTTACCGCCGCCTCTGTTTATAATATCTTCCGTCTTATACCAATGAAAATGATTGGGAGCATACTGTCCTTCTTTCAAATACAGAAGCTTTTCGGCATATTTCTTCGGATATTTATCCGCCATATTCATATTACCGTTTCGAATGGTTATCAGCGAAAACCCGAATTCATCAAACCTTCCAAGCCCGTAGTCGGTTATATCCCATCCAAGCATACACTCCCTTGCTTCATCGTATTCGTGTCCCTTTGTCTCCCATTCTTCCGGAGTAAAATGACAAAACGGAGGTAAGTAGCAGCGCTCTTTTTGGCACATTGTTTCCATTTCACGAAGCGCCTTGTTTATATCTGATCTTTTCATATCTCTTCCTTTATCTTTTAAATTTCAACGTTATGATCTCAAAATTTTTGACGGGAACGGTAACGTCTGTTCCGTTAAAGCTTAATTTTTCAAGCTCGTTCTCCATCATATCGCATATATACGCTTCCTTGAAGCCGTCGGCAACGGTTATTTTTGCATTGCAACGGCTGTCATAAGCATCATAAAGACGCACGATCATAGCGTCATCCTTTTCAGCCTTCTTGACCGCCTCGATCACTACGTTATTCTTATTACAAGAAACGAGACTGAAGTCTTGAGGCAAAACGCCTTTTCGGGCGCACACCTCAACGGCATTCAAGGGCTGATTCAGACCGTATGCCTCCTGAATGACCCCTGCTTCCCTGAAATCACCGACGTGAGGCAACAAAGAATACGTGAATACGTGCCTGCCCTCGTCAGCATCGGGATTGGGGTACGTCGGTCTTTTTAATACCGTGAGCTCTACATTACTGCCATTTGTTGCAAATCCGTACTTGCAATCGTTCAGCAATGCTACGCCATACCCGTGTTCCGATACGTCGACCCACTTGTGTCCGCACACCTCAAATCTTGCGCTGTCCCAGCTTGTATTTCTGTGAGTGGGACGGCGAACGTGACCGTATTGACTCTCGTAAACCGCCTCATCCGTGTGAATATCAAAAGGAAAATTCACTTTGAGAAGCTGATGCTTTTCGTGCCAGTCGATCTCCGTATCGAAATCGATACGGCGTGATTTCGAACACAACCAAATCTTTTGGCATATTACAGAATCATTATACTTTCTCGTCACCGTAAAACCGCTTCTGGATCCGTCTTTTATTGCTCTTATTACCGCTTTTCCATCGAGCGCGTACTGTTTTGAACGGAAGTAGTCTGCAATGTCCCACGCTTCATACTGACTGTAAGGCATATCCTCATAAACGGTGAAAAGGTTTCCGCCTTCACCGTCAACAAACACCTGCCTTTCGGCGGTTTTGTCATAGAGTGAAGCAATCGTGCCGTTTTCATCAAGAGTCAGTGAATAATATTCATTTTCAGCCTTTAAGCCATCAATTTGTACACCGCATTTTCCCGGCGCCGCCTTTACCACCTTCCAACCGTACGGCGGTATTTTTTCTTCTGTTTCAATACTCGTTCCGTTGATATTCACTACTCCTCCCCGCTCAAAGCCGAGGGAGTTATAAACAAGCAATCCACTGTCGCTTTCGACACTTTCAGCCAACCTTAAAAGCTTTTTGTCGATCAAAGCGTTGCAGTAATTCTCAAGTTCCATATAGTCCTTGTCGGACCACTCGTACACCTCACGGATACTCGTTCCGGGAAGTATATCGTGAAACTGGTTGTGCAACACTTTTCTCCAGGCCAAGCTCAGTCCGTCGGAATCATAGTCTCCTCCATGTAACAGGTCAGCATAGCTGATTGCTTCAGTCTTTTGCAGCAAAAATTCAGACTTACGGTTTCCCCTCTTGTTTTTTGCCATAGTTGTATAAGTACCTCTATGGTATTCCAGATAAAGCTCTCCTACCCACGTGGGGGTACGCTTCAGCTTTTTGGAATTGCACAAAAATTCCTTTTCACACTCTTGCAAATATGGCAAAAGAGAATTTGTTTTTGTTACGGGCACACCGGGTAAACCACAAGAAAGACGACGTTGCTTTTCCAGCATTTGCTTTGTGGGTCCTCCTCCGCCGTCCCCGTAACCGTAGGTAATTACAGTATTCTTGTTGTACTCTTTCTGTTGATATCTGTCCCACGTTCCCAAAACAAGAGGAGCGCTGAGGTTTCCGCTATACGTTGTCTTACGTTGTATTTCGTGGTTTTTTTCGGCATATTGCGCCGTAATAAAGCTTGAGAAGATCTCCGTTCCGTCAATTCCTTTCCACATAAATGAGTCATAGGGCATTATATTGGTTTCGTTCCAGCTGATTTTTGAGGTCAAAAAATAGTCAATGCCTGTTTTTTTCAATATCTGAGGCATTGCCGCGCTGTAACCGAATACGTCAGGCAAAAAAAGCACCTTGGAATCTACATCAAACTCTTCTTTGAAAAATCTTTTTCCGTAAAGGATCTGTCTTACCAAACTTTCGCCGCTTACAAGGTTACAGTCGCACTCTACC
>JAZSLY010000091.1:0-4179 GCA_045535585.1 Eubacteriales bacterium | reverse complement strand
CGACCAGCACGTCAACCGTTTCGGGCGTAGCATCGAATACCTCGTGAAATCCGACGACGTTATTCAGCGTATCCTTTTTGCATTGAGACGCCGAGGGTGTAAAGCAGATATTCATATAACCACCTCATAAAATAGAATGACCTATTTTATGAAAATTATTATACGGCCTTTACTTTATAAAAGAAATTACCTTCGACAAGACCTCATCCTTCCCCGTTCCCTTTAACGAGGAAAACGCAATTATATCAGCATCCTCGCGGATATACGGGCACTCCCGCAAATTACGAAGCGCAGTCGCGCGGTCGGTGGAATTTAGCTTGTCCGACTTGGTTGCAACGACAAAGTACGGAACGTCCATTTCGTTCATCCAATCAAGCATCATAACGTCGTCCTTTGTGGGCCCCACCTTTAAGTCGATAAGCTGTATAATACAAGTCATCTTCTTTTCTTCCATATATGTATTTACAAGAGACGACCACTTTTGTTGCTCCGATGCCGAGCGCTTTGCATAGCCATATCCGGGCAGGTCAACGAAATAAACACTATCATCTATTTTATAATAGTTTATTGTAATCGTTTTGCCCGGTTGTGCGCTGACACGAGCCAGCTTTTTTCTGTTAAGTAAAGTGTTTACAAGCGAGCTTTTGCCTACGTTGGAGCGTCCCGAAAAAGCAAATTGCGGTAAATTATCACGAATAAGCTGTTTAGGCGCACCTGCAGTCAAAACAAGCTCTACCTTATTTGTATTCATATTCACCTCGTAATTATTTGTCTAACGCAACCCTCAAAGCATCCTTAAAGCTTGAAACGCCTATTATATTGATGCTCTCCTTAACAATATCGTCAATTTCATTAAGGTCGTCAAGATTACCGATTGGAACAATCACGGTTTTAATACCATTGGCATACGCCGCCATAGTCTTTTCTCGAAGTCCGCCTATGGGAAGAACCTCGCCGCGCAAAGTAATCTCACCCGTCATAGCAACGTCGCTTCTTACGGGGATACCCGTAAGCTCGGATACAAGAGCGGTGGTAATAGTTATACCAGCACTGGGACCGTCCTTTGGAACAGCGCCTTCTGGAACGTGAATATGTATATCGGAGTTTTTATAGAAATCGAGATTTTTAACGCCAAGCTCCTCGGCGCGAGCACGGCAGATGCTCACGGCAAGCTTTGCCGATTCAATCATAACGTCACCGAGTGAGCCTGTGATTTCAAGCTTTCCGCTACCCGCAAAGCTTGTTGCCTCAACCTCAAGCATTTCACCGCCCACCTGAGTCCAGGCAAGTCCATTTACAACGCCGACTCTGGATTGTTTATCGAATTTTTTGGGCTTTACTTTATATTTGCCGATATATTCGGTAATCTCTCCCTTGCCGATTGAATATTTTTCGGCGTTTTCCGTTACTATATTTTTAGCGATAACACGGCAAAGATGCGCTATTTCACGCTCAAGATTTCTGACTCCTGACTCTCGGGTATATCCGTCGATAAGCTCCTTGATTGCCGTATCGGACACTGAAAGAGCCGCTTTGGGAATTCCGTGACGCTTCATTTGCTTTGGCAAAAGGTATTTTTTTGCAATATGAAGCTTTTCGGTCATAGTGTAGCTGGGTACCTCGATAACCTCCATTCTGTCAAGCAAAGGACGCGGAATGGTATCAACAGTATTTGCCGTAGCAATAAACATACATTGGGAAAGATCTACGGGGAGCTCAATAAAATGGTCTCTAAAGGAATTATTTTGTTCGCTGTCCAAAACCTCTAACAAAGCGGAAGACGGGTCGCCGTGAGCGTCCCTCGTCAGCTTATCTACCTCATCAAGCAAAAAGAGAGGATTCATACTGCCCGACTGCTTTAAGGCGGTAATAATTCTACCCGGCATAGCGCCGACGTAGGTCTTTCTGTGACCCCTTATATCAGCCTCATCCCTGACTCCGCCAAGAGAAGCTCTGACGTAGTTTCTGCCCAACGCCTCGGCAATAGACTTGGCGATAGAGGTTTTACCAACACCGGGAGGGCCAACAAGACAAAGAATCTGTCCGCCAAGGTCGGAGGAAAGCTTCTTAACTGCAATAAACTCCAGAATTCTTCCCTTAACCTTTTTTAAGCCGTAATGGTCTCTTTCGAGTATTTTAGATGCCTTTGCGATATTAAGGTTATCCTTGGTATATTTTCCCCAAGGAAGCTCAAGGCAGGTTTCTATATAATTGTTTATAATAGCATTTTCGGGCGAGCCGATTGCAAGCTTGGAAAGCTTTGAATATTCCTTTTCAAGCTTTTGTCTAACCTCGTCCGGCAAAGGAGCATCGTTAATCGCCTTTAATAATTCATCCTCGTCGTCATCGCCAAGCTCGGCAGAAATTATTCTCATCTGCTCACGGAGAAAGTTTTCCTTCTGCGAGTTAGCAAGCTTGGATTGTACCTTTTCAAAAAGCTCCTTCTCCAAGGTAAAGTTAACCTTTTCGTTAGTAAAAATGCCTTGAAGTATCTCTATTCTTTTAAAAACGTCATATTCAGCAAGAACCGCTAATTTATCCTCGGTCTTATAAGCAATAAAAGAGGTTACGTAGTCGCACAAAAGGCTGGCGTCCTCAATAGAGTTAATTGCATCCATATAGTCCTGAGGTGCTTTAAGGAAAAAGTCCTCATAATGATCGATCAGATTTCTGATAAGCCTGACCGCCATTTCGTTCTTCTGCTCGTTGACCTCAATTATTTCACGCACCTCAACGTCACAATAGTTGATTTTTTCAGCAGAATTAACCGCCTTTATATCCACTCTGTGAGAGCCTTCTATTATAAGGGTGTCGGGGGCGTCATCCTTACCCGGAATGATTTGCTTTACGTTAACGAGCATACCGACGCCGTGAATATTGTCAACGTTAAAATCCTTTTCCGCATCCTTCAAGTTGGCAATGACGACCTTCCTTGAAGCGCGTCCCGCTTTTTTCAAAAAAGAGACGAGGCTCTTTTCCTCAACCTCCAAAGACGCAGTTATATGCGGATAAATAACCATATCCTCCACAGCTATGGCAGGATAGGTTGCAGTAGTAATTGATTCTCTGAAAAATGGCATATTCATCACCTATAAATAACAAAAATTAACAGTAATATTTTCAAAAATTCGACTAACAATAATATCGAAGCAACAAGCTTCAAAAAAGAAAAAATTCATTTTCACAAGGAGAAAATTATCATGGCTAATAAGTCACTTGTTCCTGAAGCAAAGGATGCACTCAATAGATTTAAGATGGAGTCTGCCGCAGAAGTTGGCGTAAACCTCAAGCAGGGTTACAACGGTGACCTCACCTCAAAGCAGGCTGGTTCAGTAGGCGGTCAGATGGTTAAGAAAATGGTTGAAAGCTACGAGAACTCTATTAAGACACGATAAATTAAGCTTTAAAAAAAGATGCCGTCGATGTAATCGGCGGCATTTTTATTTTTTTAATACGCCTTGCCCCAGTATACCATTTTTGTTGCTTTCTTTCCGCAACAAACGCAAGTATCTCCAACTGCTTCGCCGTCAAAAGGCATACATCTGGAGGTGACATCGGCAACTTCTTTCAACTTCTCTTCGCATTCAAGGTCGCCACACCACATTGCCTTGATAAAACCGGGCTTTGTGGAAGCAATTTCGCACATCTCATCCATATCGTGAGCAGTATACGTCATGCTCTCGCGTCTTTCATATGCTCTTTGATATAGAGTTTTGGTTATATCGTCAAGAAGCTCGGGGATAGCTGTTTCAAGGCTGTCAAGGCTTACGAAGGTCTTGGCACCCGTATCACGTCTTACGAGAACGCACTGACCGTTTTCGATATCCTTAGGACCGATTTCAAGTCTTACGGGAACGCCTCTCATTTCATATTCAGCAAACTTCCAGCCTGAGCTGTTTTCGGATTTATCAATGTCAACGCGAACGAATTTGGAAAGTCTTTCGCACACGGCGTCTGCCGCTTCAAGAACGCCCTCCTTATGTTGTGCGATAGGAATAACGATTACCTGAGTAGGAGCGATTGCGGGAGGAAGAACAAGTCCGTTATCGTCACCGTGAGTCATTATGATGCCGCCGATAATTCGTGTGGACATACCCCACGAGGTCTGGTGACAGTATTTGAGCTGATTGTCCTTGTCAAGATAAGTAATATCAAACGCCTTGGCAAAGCCGTCGCCGA
>JAZSLY010000077.1:0-9000 GCA_045535585.1 Eubacteriales bacterium | reverse complement strand
AGTGATATTCTTTGCTCTCGCAAAGAGTGATATGATTGCTATCGCAATCGTGATATTGAAGCCTTGCGGCTTCAGTGATATTCTATTCGCCTAAAAGCTCGCGTAGCGAATATCACTCGGCGTAAGCCGAATAACACTGCGAAGCAATATCACTCGCCGCAGGCGAATAGAGTTGGTGTGATACTCCGCTAAGAGTATCACGCCTATGTCTTGTGTGTTTTCTTATATCAATTGTTAGGCTTGTAATATTCAACTCTTTCAACAAGGTATTTTGCGACCTTTGCCATATACCTTGCACTCTCCTGAAGTAATTCCATGGGAACTCTGCTGACAAATAGTCCTGCCTCATAGCTGAGATTTCCTTCATATCCTACCTCGGCAATTGCCTTTGTAACGCTCTCCCAATCTATCGTCCCATAAAACGGAAGAGTGTGAAAATCGCCCACTCCGTCATTATCGTGAATATGTGTGCATCCGATCAGCTTGCCAACCTTACGTATCCCGTCAGCAGGATTCTCACCCGTAATATTAAAATGTCCAACGTCGAAACAAATAGTAAACACTTCATCACGAAGTCGATTTACCAATTCTATAAGCCCATCAATCGTTTCGGTAACGCTACCGTTAACGTTTTCAACAGCGATCTTTATTCCATATTCCTTGGCATAAGGAATAAGTTTATTATAATAGCTCAGGTTCTGATCCAGCATTAACTCGCGTCCGCCCTCTTCGTTGTAGCGTGCATCGGAATATGGATGCACAACTATCATTTCAGAGCCAAGCCACGCAGCATGCTTCATGCCATTGGCGATTTTTTTGATGCGGTCATCTACACTTTCGGCATCGGAAAAACGAAACGGTGCGTGTGCCTGATCAAAGGTAATTCCTCGAGAAAGAGCATATACCTTTATTTCCTTATAAAACGCCTCGTCGTGTGCATCGGAATAGTATTCTTCGATATCAGTGTTAAAATCAATGCTTTCATATCCTGCATCGCTGAATACGTCGATAGTTTTTTTCAAGCCGAGCTTATTATGAAATCCGAACAGATTACTTGATATCTTCATTTTACACTCCTATATACGTAATTTTCCACCTTCAAGGTCGGAAATGACACGCGCTATTGCGTGCTCCTCGTTGCTGACGGTAATCATATCCGCCGCGTCGAGCGCATCCCTGCTGGCGTTTTTAACCGCTATACCAAGACCTGCCGCCCTGAACATAGAAATATCGTTATTATAGTCACCGATTGCGATAGTGTTTTTCACGTCAATCTTCAAGTGACGGCAAAGGTTGACGATAGACACGCCCTTGCCAATGCCCTTTGGCAAAATCTCGTAAAGCGTTTTCTCGGAGCGGATAAAGTCGAACTCATCGGCTCTTTTGTGAGCTTTCAAAAGCGTCTCAATACGCCCGATTTCCTCCTCGCTTTCACAACCGAAAACGATTTTGGCAATAGGCTCTTTTACGTCATTATAATCACAAACCACGTTTTCAAGTCCCGTAGCAAGCCTGAAGTTCTTCATCGTCAGGTTTTCACGGCAGAAATAGACGGTATCGAAGGTATTGACTTGAATACCAAGGTCTGTGCAGTTTTTGTTGATATACTCAACAAGCTCAATTACCGAGCTTGGCATTTTTGCCGTCCATACGTATTCCCCACGCTCACCGTCGTAAAGACCTGCTCCGTTAACGCATCCGAAGGGAGCGTTAGGCGTAACGGCGTTATAGACATTGGAAACGAAAAACGGCATTCTTCCCGTAACGAAAGTGAAATATCCGCCCTCTCTCTTGAAATACTCTATGGCGTCCAGATTTTCACGGGAAATAGTCTTGTCGTCCCTCAAAAGAGTACCGTCAAGGTCGGTGCAAATTAAATATCCGTCGAATTTACCCATTATTAAAGCTCCGAAATTTTACTTAAGATTATTAAGTACCTCTTTACCACCCTCAATTACACGCTCAGCAACGCCTGATTTAAATCTTGAGGTGCGTGCCTCGTATCCGCCCTCGTCGTATGCCGATTTCACGGGGAAATACCCCTCGTATGCATTAACGAGACCGCAGGGCATAATAAGACGCCAGCCCTCTGTGTCCTTAATCTTAACGCCGACTTCGGTAAATGGCTCTCCGGGCATACCAACCAATGCAATATCGCCTATTTTTATGCCGACGATATCAAAAATAAAGTTATCGGGGCCGTTTTCAAGAGCACACATACGCAGAGCCTCTGCAACGACAGTTGTAAGTTCCATTGCAGTATAAGGAATAAGGTCATCCCTGCCCGCCTCGTGAAGCTCCTTGTATTCGTGTGCACGGGGCAAATCCTTTTTGTCGGGTACGTTGGCAGGTACTTTAATATAGTTGTGCAGTATATTTATATCGTTAACGTCGATATACTCTACCTTGTCATAGACCTGCAAAACAGTTCCTGCAAGTGCTCTGCCCACAAAGCGAACCATACCGGGACTCTTCATCTCGTTGTCAAAGCTGATTTCAGTATCGTTCATATCTCCGCCAGAGGGGTGAACGTTAGTGCTTCCGACGTCGCCTGCCGCGCCGGAAATAAATACGCACTTTGTGTTATCAATAGCCCTTTCGACAGTATCTCTCATTGCTCCGGGCCAATCGGCAGAAACAAGCTCACGGTTTAAGGTGTCGGCGTGAAGACCGTAGTTTACAAGAATAACCGTTTCTCCGCCCTCTCTGTCAAATCTTACAACGTTGACACGGCGGTCAAGCTCACCGATAGGATAGTCGATATTAGGGTCGTCAATCGGAGGACAGGTCATGGTT
This sequence comes from Eubacteriales bacterium, assembly GCA_045535585.1. GTDB lineage: Bacteria > Bacillota > Clostridia > Oscillospirales > SIG627 > RGIG6353. Next base: position 6,204 of record JAZSLY010000077.1, on the reverse strand, counting down.
GTGCCGTCCTTCATCTTATATCTTCTTATGTAAGAGGTCTTGTCGGGAGCGTATCCAACGCCAAAGCCCACCTTGGCAGGCTTGAGGTCGTCAAGGGCAAGCTTTGCAGTATCCGTGACTCTTGAAACGAGGAAATCAGCATATTCGTTGATGATGCCTTCGTCAGCTTCAAAAGCCGTGGCTTTTTCGATAAATGCATTAGTGTGGGTATGCGTTGCCGCAAGGAAAACCGAGTCCTTTGAGACCCCCGTTGCTCTTTCGATAGCTTCGGCAATTCTCGAATAAACTTTTTTTGTTACGGCACACAAGTCGGCAGAAAGAATTATTGCCGTTTTTCCTCCCATTGACAAAGCTATTGCTCTTACCTCGACGTCGTCCAGTACTCCCTTGGCAAAACGAGGTACGTAATAGCCCCAAATGCCTATTCCGAGGGGTGGGTTAATATTAGCTTCTGCGTATCCAACTTTGAGTGTATTCATAATAGTTACTCCTTAAAAATTAACAAAAATTATCTCTGCGTTTATTCTACCAAACGGCGCAAATTAAGTCAATACCTTGAAGAAAAATTGTTTCAAAAAAAAATGATAAGGCTTACAATATTAAACACACTGTAAAATAATGGATTTCCTGATAAAAAAGTGTTGAAATTTACGTTATATGATGATATAATATTATTTAAAGTGCAGATACTAACTGTTAAGGAGAAATAATGAAAAAAATTGATAGCGTAGTATTACAGGAAACTAAGTACATCGTAACATGGACTGTAATTTTCAGCGTTTTATTGCAGGGAGTATTTTTACTTATCGGGGAGTGGGATTACACCGTCTTGCTTGGTAATCTGTTAAGCGCTACGGCGTGTGTCGCAAACTTTCTGATAATGGGAATAAACCTCTCCTCTGCGCTTCAAAAGGACGAAAAGGATGCGAAGGAAGCAATGAAGGCTTCCTCGGGCTTAAGGACCTTCGGATTATTCGTTGTGGTTGTAATTGGAGTTTTACTTCCCGTGTTTAATCTTTTTGCTGTAATTATTCCCCTTTTCTTCCCAAGAATTGCCATTGCAATAAGACCGTTTTGCAAAAAGGAGGATAGCCGTGACGAAAAATAAAACTCTTGCTTTCAGGCTTATGGATGCAATATTACTCTTTTTTACTGTCATTCCATTTGTCGTGGCGATTTTTCTGAAGCTTCTTATGCCGCCTGCGGGTGACGGAATTTCTATTGTTGGCGCAGGAATTTTCAAAACCATATCACTGCCCTATTTTGATTTGGTTATTACCGAGTCTCAGGTGAATTCGTTTTTGGTGCTTATTGCACTTGTGGCTCTTTGTCTTTATCTATCACACGGTATCAGGTGCAGAGTTAAAACAAGGCGTCAGGCGTTTGCCGAATGGATAGTTGAGACGGTTGACAAAATGGTTGTCGAAAACATGGGAGAGTTTTTCAAAGGGTTTTCGCCTTTTGTAGCAGCAATCCTTGCTCTTTCCGCCTTTTCAAGTCTTATATCACTTATGGGGCTTTATCCGCCAACGTCCGACATCAACGTCGTGGCCGGCTGGGCGATTTTAGTATTCATACTCATAACCTACTATAAAATGAAATGTGGACCGCTGATGTATGCGAAAAGCTTCGGCGACCCCGTTCCTTTCCTTGCTCCGCTTAACGTCATAAGCGAGGTAGCGACCCCCATTTCCATGGCGTTCCGTCATTATGGAAACGTTCTGTCGGGCGCGGTAATATCCGTTCTTATTGCAGTAGGACTTGAAGGGCTGTCGTCGATGATATTCGGCGCTCTTCCCGGAATATTCGGCTCTTTCCCCTGGCTGAGAGTGGGACTCCCCGCAGTTCTGTCTCTTTATTTCGATATATTCAGCGGAGTTCTTCAGGCGTATATCTTTGCAATGCTGACGATGCTGTACGTTTCATCAGGCTTTAACCAGGACGAATGGGAAAAGCGGAGGTTAAAAAAAGTTTTAAATATAAAAATAAAATAAATTTTGGAGGATTTAACTATGTTAGAATTGGCTATTGGTATCATTTTAGGCGGATGCGCTCTTGGCGCAGGTTGTGCTATGATTGCAGGTATCGGCCCCGGTATCGGTGAAGGTAATGCAGTTGCTAAGGCGTGCGAGGCTATCGGAAGACAACCCGAGTGCAAGGGTAGCGTAACCACTACTATGCTTATGGGTTGAGCTATTGCAGAGACCACGGGTCTTTACGCTCTGGTTATCGCAATTCTTCTTATCTTTGTTGCTCCCAGCCGTTTCGTTGACATTCTTATGAGTGTAATCGGCTAAAACTATTTTTCAGGAGTTATTATGCAATATTTAGACGTAATATCCATTAACATCCCTAATATACTGATATCGCTGATAAATCTGACTCTTTTGTTCTTAGCTTTCAAAAAGTTTCTTTTCAAGCCCGTTCAAAAGATTTTCCGTGAGCGTGAGGATGCTTTGGCAAGGAAATTTGAAAAGGCAGATGAGGATATGAAGAGTGCCGAGGAAAGCCGACTTTTGTGGGAAGAAAAGCTGAAGGATGCTAAATCGGAGGCAAACGAGATTATAAAGAACGCCACCGATATTGCAAAGAAGAGAGCCGATGCCATAGTAGACGATGCAAAGGCATCTGCCGAACAGATTGCAAGACGCACAGAGGAGCAAATTCTCCTTGACAGACAAAAGGCTGAGGATGATATCAAGCGTGAAATCGTTGACGTATCGGTTATACTTACAGAAAAAATGCTGAGCCGTAAATTAAACGATTCGGACCATCGGAATATGATTGACGAATTCATTAACGAGATAGGTGAAAACGATGGCGGAAATAAGTAAGGAATATGCAGAAGCACTCTTTGCCCTTGGTATTGAAAACGGCTTGGAGAATGAGTTTTTAGAGGATTTAGAGCTTATTCGGGGTACATTTGAAGATACCCCCGACTTTCTCCTCTTTCTCTCCTCCCCCGGCATACCCATGGACAAAAGAACGGCGTCTCTCGACGAGGCGTTCGGTGACTCGGTACGGGAATACGTTTTGTCAATGACGAAGCTCCTTTGCGAAAAGGGACGGATTTCGCTGTTCCAAGAGTGTATTGAAGAGTATGACGCTTTGCTGAAGGTCAAAAATATGAAGGCAGAGGCAAAGGTTACAAGCGCCGTTGAGCTGACGGCGGAGGAAAGGTCTGCTATTCGGGCTAGGCTTGAGAAAATGTATAACAAGTCCGTTGAGCTTAAAGAGATAATTGACCCCTCCATTTTGGGCGGTGTTATTATCGAGCTTGACGGCAACAGAATTGACGGCTCCTTGCGCAATAAGCTGAGAGATGTAAAGGATGTGATGAAACAATGAGCAAGAGACCCGAGGAAATCAGTAATATTATTAAAGAACAAATAAAGAACTATAAATCACGACTTGAAATGAAGGAAACGGGAACGGTTATCCTTGTAGGTGACGGAATAGCAAAGGTTTACGGTCTGCGTGAATGTATGGCAAGTGAGCTTTTGGAGTTTGAGGACGGCAGTGTCGGACTTGCACAGAACCTTGAGGATGAGACGGTTTCGGTTGCGCTTCTTTCAAACAATAACTCTATTAAGGAAGGCTCTACGGTTAAGAGGACGGGCAAGGTTCTCTCGGTTCCCGTAGGCGACGCCTTGCTTGGCAGAGTTGTCGATGCGCTGGGACAGCCAATCGACGGCTTGGGTGAAATCAAGACCGTAGATAGCCGACCTATCGAGTCGGAGGCGCCAGGTATTATCGAAAGAAAGAGTGTTTGCGTGCCCTTGCAGACGGGAATCAAGGCTATCGACAGTATGATTCCCATAGGAAGAGGACAAAGAGAGCTGATTATCGGTGACAGACAGACGGGTAAAACCGAAATTGTAATCGACACGATAATCAACCAGAAGAACACCGACGTTATTTGTATTTACGTTGCTATCGGACAGAAGAACTCGTCGGTTGTAAGCCTTGTTAACCAGTTGAAGAATGCGGGCGCTATGGATTATACGATAGTTGTCAGCGCTTCTGCATCCGAATCTGCACCTCTGCAATACATTGCTCCCTATTCGGGATGCGCAATGGCAGAATATTTCAGAGAGCTTGGCCGTGACGTGCTTATCGTTTACGACGACTTGTCCAAGCACGCCGTAGCATACAGAGCAATGTCTCTGCTTATCCGCCGTCCCCCAGGACGTGAAGCATACCCCGGTGACGTTTTCTATCTTCATTCAAGACTTCTTGAAAGAGCGGTTTGTATCAACGACGATTTTGGCGGTGGCTCTATAACCGCCCTGCCCATCATTGAAACTCAGGCAGGAGACGTTTCAGCGTATATTCCTACAAACGTTATTTCCATTACAGACGGACAGATATTCCTCGAAACAGAGCTTTTCCACGCAGGCGTAATGCCCGCTATCAACCCCGGTATTTCCGTCAGCCGTGTAGGTGGCTCTGCTCAGCTGAAGGCGATGAAAAAGGTATCGGGTGAATTGAAGCTTCTTTACTCCCAGTACAGAGAGCTTCAGTCCTTCGCTCAATTCGGCAGTGACCTTGACGCTGACACTAAGGCAAGACTTGCACTTGGTGAAAGAATAGTTGAGGTGTTGAAGCAGAACAGAAACGAGCCCGTCCGTGTTGGATGTCAGGTTGCTATCGTATACGCCGTTATCAATGGATACCTGAATGAAACTCCCGTTAAAAAGGTAAAGGAATATGAAAAGAATTTGTTTGTATTCCTTGAAAATAAGTATTCTCCTCTCCTTGAAAGGCTGGAAAGCGGATATTTCGAAGAAGAGGACGTTGAAGGCTTGAAAAAAGCTCTTGGCGAGTTTAAGGGGTAAATTATGGGTGCAAATACAAAAAGGCTTCGTACCCGAATAAAAAGCGTAAATTCCACCCTACATCTGACGAAGGCGATGGGACTTGTTGCTTCGTCAAAAATGCGCAAATCAAGTGAAGCGATGAACAATGGCAAGAAGTATGAAGACGCAGTCAGAAATGCTATTGAGCCGATTTTGTCATCAGCCGAAGCAAAGAAATGCGTGTATATGAAGAGTGACGCAGGCAAACTTTGTCTTGTGGTAATTGCAGGAGACAGAGGACTTGCAGGTGGATATAATGCCAACGTTTTTCGTGCGTTGCGTGATTATCCCGATGCCGATATAATCCCTATCGGAAAGAAGGCTTGTGAAAGGTTTGGCGGTGAATTACTTTTAGCCGAGGGCTTTGACTACGCTTCTGCCGAAAGGATCGCAAAAAGGCTTTGCGAGGATTTTGCAAGCGGTAAATACGCCAGAGTTGCAATTCTCTGCACAAGGTACGTTTCTATGCTCTCTCAGGAGGCATATATCAAGGACGTCTTCCCTCTTGTAAGCAACGGTGACGTGAAAAGTCAGGGCGTTGTGTTCGAGCCTGACGAGATGACGGTGCTGAATAGAATGATTCCAAGCTACGTTTCTGCGCTTATTTTAAGCGCGGTCAGAGAGAGCTTTGCAAGCGAGATTGCGGCAAGGCGTTGTGCAATGGATTCTGCAGGAAAGAACGCAGAAGAAATGATCGACAGCTTACAGCTTGAATACAACAGAGCAAGACAAAGCGCCATTACCCAGGAGATTACCGAAATCGTTGCGGGTAGCGGCAGTAATTAAAGGAGGTTTCTAAATGTCTAATAAGGCTAATGGCAGCGTTGCGCAGGTTATGGGACCCGTCGTTGACGTTCGCTTTGAAGAAGGCTTTCTGCCTTCAATAAATAACGCCCTTACTATGAAGATTGGCGATAAGACGTTGACGGTTGAGGTTGCTCAGCACGTCGGCGACAACATTGTCAGATGTATTGCCATGTCATCAACCGACGGTCTTAAAAGAGGCACCGAGGTCGTTGATACGGGCAAAGCCATAAGTGTACCCGTTGGAAGAGAAACGCTTGGCAGAATATTCAACGTTCTCGGAGATGCGGTTGACAACAAGCCTAATCTTGAAAACGCAGAATTGAGAAGTATACATCGTAATGCGCCCGACTATAACGAGCTCGCCACCTCTACCGAAATACTGGAAACAGGTATTAAGGTCATCGACCTTATCTGCCCCTACGCAAAGGGCGGTAAAATCGGTCTTTTCGGAGGTGCGGGTGTTGGCAAGACGGTTCTTATAATGGAGCTTATTAACAATATTGCAAAGGAGCACGGCGGTCTCTCGGTATTCACGGGT
>JAZSLY010000124.1:0-24749 GCA_045535585.1 Eubacteriales bacterium | reverse complement strand
AAGAACATGTATGTCCTCGGAGGTAGTAAGCTCTGCCCCGCCAATTGACACAATTCCGTATTCGTCGCACGCCTTTTTGAAGGCGGCGCAGTTGCCACAGGTATTGTGGTCGGTAAGTGCCACGATGCTGAGCCCTTTAATATACGCCATTCCTGCAATGCTTGCAGGTGTCATCTCGTCGTCTCCGCAGGGAGACAGTGCCGAGTGAACGTGTAAATCGTAATACGCTTTATTTGCCATATAGAATTGCGCCTATCTCGTAGGAAATTTGGAAGGTGGATTTTTCTGTCCTGAACATATTTATGCCCTGCGACATAGCCTTCTCAACGACCTCTGCTGCGGGCTCTGCATTTTCGCAAAGGATAACGCAGGAGGCATCCGAAAGCGAGGCAACTGCAACAACGTTTACGTTGTCCATAATAGTTACCCATACCCAATCGCTTTTGAGTCTGGTCATAACCCAGCTGAGCAGGTCACCCGTATATGCGCCCTCAACTCTCCTTGAAAGGTCGGGGGTACAAATGGGTTCAAGCGACAGCCTTTGGGCAAATTCAGAAACAATCATACCTTATCTCCTTTTGAGAACTTAGGAAGCTTGTATATAGGGCACTCGTCAAGCGGGATACCGTTTAAAACTACGTCCTCGGCAAATGCGTGACAAGTAGGCGCTCCGCAGACACCGCAATCAATCTGGGGTAAAACGTCATTGATCTCTTCAATCTTTGACATAGTTGCAATTGAAAGCGTGGAAGATTTTGAAAACGAGCCGATACGCCTTTCACTCAATGGTGTATGTATTATCAGATTTTCAGGAATTCCGCTTTGCGCAAGCTCCTTTGAGCCCGAGGTTCTCGTGACGGGTAAATAACGTCTGAGGCTTTGCATTCTTGCCTTTGCGATGAATGGGTCTGCAACTGTCATTACTCCGCCCACGCATCCTCCGGGACAACTGTTAAGCTCTACGAATTCCAAGGTAGGAAGTGCGTTATTTTCTATCTGGTCAAGAACCTTTATTACGTTTTCAATTCCGTCTGCCGCAAGATATTTGTCGTTGAATATGGCGGTAGATTCTCCACCGGAGGTAGCCCAGCTTATTCCGACCACACCCGACGATGACGTAAATTGCGGGACGAATTCTCTTTTCATTTTTGAAATCATCAGAAAGTATATTTCCTTCATAGAAAGCATACAGTCGATGATTGGCCGACGGTTTTCGGGATAATTCTTAATGTAACTGACCTTAGCAGGACAAGGAGAAATGAATGCCACTCCAATATCCTCATCTTTAAGGTCGGGATGCTCTTCTAAAACAATTTTGCGCGCATTAACTGCGGCAACCTCCATTGGTGCCATAAGAGGCATAATATGGTCACAAAGCGACGGAAACCTGAGGCTGATAAGCCGTAGGATAACGGGACAAGCCGAGCTGATAACAGGCTTTGGAATATCCGTGTCCCGAAGGAACCTTCTGGTATACTCGGTAACAATTTCAGCGGCTCTGGCAACCTCGTAGACGTAATCAAAGCCAATGTCATAAAGCCCTTGCACCACGTAGTCAATATCGTCAAGATTGTCGAACTGACCGTAAAGGGTGGGTGCGGGCAACGCCACCTTAAATTTAAATTTGTTAATCGATTCAAAGGGATCGAACACCGATTTCTTTGCCTTGTTTGTGCAAACCCTGATGCATTGACCGCAGTCGATGCATCTGTCGGTATCTATCTCTGCCTTACCATTCTTAATTCTTATCGCTTCTGTGGGACAATAGGTCAAGCAATGCGTACAACCGTGACATTTATCAGCTACAAGCGTAACCGAATGTAAATATTTGTCCACAAAATCACCTGCCGTTACGTATTAAAAATCAATGTAACCTTCGTTCCTACACCAACAGTTGACAAAAGCTCAAAAGAGTCAGCATACCTTTTCATATTTGGTATTCCCATACCTGCTCCAAAGCCCAGCGAGCGAATGGTATCGGCAGCCGTGGAATAGCCCTCGCTCATAGCAAGCTCTATATCCGCAATGCCCGGACCCTTGTCTTCAAGCACTATAACGATTTTGCCGTCCGATATAGTAACGTCGGCAACGCCGCCCCCTGCGTGAATTACCATATTTATTTCGCCCTCGTACATAGCAATGGAAACTCTTTTAATAAGCTCGGGAGAATAACCCAAAAGGCGTAATTTTTTCTTCACCTCTGCGGAAGCTTCACCTGCAGAAGTAAAATCATCTCCGTCCACGTTGAAGTGGAGCTTTAAAGTATCGCTCATATATTTACCTGCCAAGACCTGCAGAATATAAAATTCCGCAAGCATCGAACATACGTTCCTTCGTCTTCAATAATACTATGCCTTTTTCCGTAGCAAGCTCAATAATATCACTCGGAATAGGCTTTTCCCTGACAAAGACCACGCAAAGCATATCCATCATTTCGGCAGTACGAACGACCTGCATATTTACAAGACCCGTCAGTAAAACAGCCTGATCCTTTACGTATGCAAGAACGTCGCTCATCATATCACTGCCGCAAGCAGAATATACTTCCCTGTCGAGCAGATCCCCGCACGCCAGAACCTCGGCGTCGAGAAGCTTTTTTATTTCGCGAATTTTCACAAATTTACACCTCAGCGATATAAGATTTATGCATTATACTTAGCAAGAATACCTTTAACGTCGTCAGTCGTAATTCTGCCGTAAACGTCTTCGTTGATAGTGAATACGGGAGCAAGTCCGCAAGCACCGATGCAACGGCAAGCGGTGAGTGAGAATTTACCGTCTGCGGTACATTCCTCGGCGCCTATACCAAGAAGCTCTGAAAGCTTGTTGAAGATGTCGCCCGAGCCCTTAACGTAGCAAGCTGTACCAAGGCAAACGGATACGTTGTATTCGCCCTTGGGAGAAAGTGAAAACTGTGCATAGAAGGTTGCAACGCCATATACCTTTTCAAGAGGAACGTTCATACCGTCTGCGATCATAGACTGTACCTCGAGAGGCAGATAGCCGTATATGCCCTGCGCTTCCTGCATTACTGCCATAAGCTTGCTGGAATCATCTTTATTTGCTTCGATAACTGCCTTAAGCTGTTTTTCCTGTTCAGGTGTTCCCTTGAAAGGAAGTGAACTGATTTTCTTTTGCATTTTACTATATCCTCCTCGTTAGGATAAATTTTGTGTGTTCAAACGCATAAGAACGCACTATATGTAGTATTATACACTATTATATTGTTTTTTTCAATACCTTTGTTAAATTTTCATCAATTATTTTTCGTATTTTTTCTTTTTGTTGACATTTAACGACAAATGGGGTATAATCCTCTTTGTAAAGGAGATAGTTATGCTTATTATAAAACCAATTCAGGATAAAAATTTTCAAAAAGAAATGTGCGCTCTCTGTGGATTTACCTTTGATCCCCTTCAATTTGCTTACAGTGCCGAAAACGATGGCGAGCTTATTGCCTCCTGCCAATTCGATATTCTTGGTAAGGAATCGGAAATCTCGGAGTTCGGAATGGTTACGGGCAAGGAGGAGGACCTTGAAGCGCTGATAATTTTAGGCAGAGCGGTGCTAAACTTTTTAGAGCTGTCGGGCGCTGAAAGGTGCACCTACACGGCGAAGGAGACAAGGCTTGCCAAAGCGGTAGGCTTCAAGGAAGCCGAGGGTAAATACAAAATAGAGCTTAAAGGGCTTTTCGACGGAAAATGTGCAGGCAAATGCAAATAAAAAAAACGGTTGTAAACAATGTTTTACAACCGTTTGTTTTTTTATTTACTGGGAAATTGCATTAAAACAGACCTCGCCGTTTTTCTTTCTTTAGGTAAGATAGGCGAGATATGCCAGCGGCTTCTGGCCGCTTTTTTAGTAGATATTTACGCCGTTTGTTTTATCAAACCAGTTAAAGATATATTCCTTGCCGTCTGCAAGATATTTGCGGGGACAGGTATTGTCGAACCAATCGAGAGGCTCCATTGACGTTCCGCCGTCTGCAAGCTTGAATGAACGTGAAAGGCGGGCTTTTTCGTCATCGGTGAGCATACCTGGCGTAATGGAAATAAACAAGCTGGTGCCTGACAAAGCGCATGCCTCGAAAAACCTTATATTCATTTCCTTGGGAACGTTTTCGGTGATTGCCGCGCAGTCTGGGTCGGTAATGAAGAAGGTGTTGTTCTGAGGAAGTCTGAAGGCGAGCGAGTTTACACCCATCTTTCTCGTTTTATTCCAATCAAAGCCACTGGTATCAAGACCGCTTCGCTGAATTTGATGAATTCCTGCAGCAAGATGGTTATAGGTGTTACAGCCCATAATAAGCGTATCGCCTGCCGCATCCTGAATGGTCTTGTAAAGGCGCTTACAGATCTGTGCGTTTGTAACGCTTCTGTCATCGAAATGCCAGCCTGAATCGGTAATGCCCTCCTTGATATATATCTCGTCGTAGATATCGGCGGTAAGCATATCGGGTGCTGTGAAGTCGTACTTTATCATCTTATAGCCGTCTCCCGAAACTCTTGAAACTACGGATGCCACGTAGTCAAGAACATCCTGCTTCGATGGGTCGAGGAACAAACCGCCGTCGGCGCCAAGCCCTCTTGGATGATAGAGGTCCTTCGCAAATTCGTCCTTTGTAAGAAGGGGTCTTATCCAAAGGCCGGGCTCACATCCCATCTCGGACATCTGGGAAGCCAGCTCCTTCATGCTTCCGAACTTTGCAGATGGAAGGAAAGGACCGCCGTTGTAGTTATCGTGAAGTATCTGCCATCCGTCGTCGATAAGCATAAAGGGTCTGTGCTTTGTTCCTGCACAAAGCTCTGCGGTAAGAGCAGTATCAACAAGAACGCTCTCCTTTGAGATGTTACCGTAGGCGTAATACCAGTTGTTCAAGCCGAATATAGGTCTGCCAGGAAGATTTGGTTTTTCACACATAATTTTGCAAAATGCCTGACAAGCCGAGAAGGGACGCTCATCTTCCCTGCCGCAACGCTCCACAACGGTGGCACACACAAGGGATTCACGAAGCACAACACCGTCGCCGCCGTTTCTGACATCAAGGGTAAGGGTCACGCCCTCGGGGTCAAGCTGCCAGAAGCAGAAGCTGTTGCATCCCGTCTTTACGCCGTAGCAATGAGTGCTCACGCCGTCGTAGCACTGTATGTACCACGCCCAATGCTTTTCGGGAATAACGGGCATCCAGCCAAGGTCACCAAACTCAACTCCCGGGCTGTCACCGAGCATTCTTTTTATCATTGTAAAGTCGGCATTCCATCTTACTCTTATTCTTGAAACGGGCTCTAAAGTCTCTACAAGAACGATATCGGTGCCGTTTTTTGTAACGTCAAATTTTACGTTACATTGGGGGGAAACGAATTCCTCTCCCCTTTTGTCCATGGCATTCCATTTGTCGCTTGTCTGTACCTCGACAAAATCAGGAATTCTTAAAATTGAATTGAACATATTTAACCTCCTTAATTTATAACTGCTTTAAATAGTCTATTTCGGGCTTGGTTAAGAGTCTCCACTTACCAACGGGAAGACTGCCAAGATAAATCTTACCAACAGAAACACGCTTCAGACGGGTAACGAAAAGCCCCACCTGCTCACACATACGGCGTATCTGTCGGTTTCTACCCTCGTGGAGAACAAAGCGCAACAGTTGATTTTCCAGACTGTCGTCCTCAACGGTTACCTTTGCGGGACGAATCCGATAACCCTCGATAACCATACTTTGATTGAGACGCTCCAGCTGTTCGGCGCTTGCCTTACCCTTGACGCGCACCATATATACTTTTTCAATATTGCTTTTGGGGTGAATAAGGCGATTGGCAATTTCTCCGTCGTTAGTGAAAAGCAAAACGCCCTCGGAGTTGTAGTCAAGTCTTCCTATCGGGTAGACCCTGCAGTTTATATCCTTTACAAGATCGGCAACGCATTTTCTGTCCTTTTCGTCGCTGAGAGTTGCAACGTATCCGCGGGGCTTGTTGAGCATAAGATAAATCTTCTTATCGGTCTTTTCAACTATCTTGCCCATATAGGTGACCACGTCTCCCTCGGGGCTTACCTTCTGACCGATAACGGCGCGCTTACCGTTGACGAATATTTTTCCTGCCTCTATTTCCTCTTCTGCCTTTCGTCTTGACATTACTCCGCAGTCGGAAATATATTTTTGTAATCTCAATAGTTCCATTTTTAGTCCTTTATATTAAAAAATAAAATCAAAAATTCTCTTAAAAAATCCTTTTTTAATAGGCTTTTCAATCACCTTTTCGGGATAGAGAGGAAGCCGTGCAACCTCTGCCCCGTCAACCGTATACACTACGCTTCCGATAGGTGATGATAAATCCTTTACGGGTGCATAAACGAAGCGAGGGGACTCTATATGCGACTCAAGGGACGAAACGTCGCGGAGTGTGAGAGAAAGGGCGTCGCGGTTAACGAGGCGTATTTCCTTTTCGCTGCCTCCAACCACCTTAACGCTGTGCGATATTTCCCCCTCACCTGCAACGTCAACTACAGAATAAAGGGAGAACGCCTTTTCAAAGAGAGCTTCGTGGTCGCTCCAATCGTTCGGGTCGTTCAGAGTTACCACCACAAGCTCCGCGCCGTTGTACTGAGCGCCCGTAACGAGACATCTGCCTGCGTTTTTTGTGTATCCTGTTTTGCCTCCGATGCAATACTCATTGGTTTTCAAAAGCTTGTTATGGTTAGACAAAAAACGGTATTCATCGGTTTCGGGTAAGTCGATGCGATAGCTCTTGGTAGAGACGATTTCGCGGAACGTGTCGTTTTTCATAGCCTCACACCAAAGCCTTGCAAGATCGAAGGCGGTGGAGTAGTGCTCTGCATCCTCAAGACCGTGAGGGTTGTTAAAATGTGAATTTGATAACGAAAGGGACTTCGCCCTCTCGTTCATAAGAGTGGCAAATTCACTAACGCTACCGGAAACGTGCTCCGCAAGGCATACGGCGGCGTCGTTGGCGCTTTCAAGCATAAGTGCATAAAGCAGGTCTTTGACCGAAATTTTCTCCCCCTCGTAGAGATATACCGAGGAGCCCTCTACTCCGCAAGCCCCTGCCGACACAGTGACAATATCGTCAAGCCGTGCGTTCTCAAGAACGGTAAGGCAGGTTAAAATCTTCGTCGTACTTGCGATAGGAAGCCGTGCGTTCTCGTTGTGGGAAAAGAGTATTTCCCCCGTCCTTGTATCCGCAACGACGAAGGAAAGAGCGCTGATTTCGGGAAAATCTGTTGCCACCTCTGATGCGTTGAATGCGCTGTCTGCAAAAGACACGCTCGACAGAGCAAAAAGCGCTATCATAAAACATATAAGCGCTTTTTTAAATCTTATTTTTTTCATAACTTTACTCCTTACACTTTTGTTTATAACAAATATATGTGTAGGAAAATAAAGTTATTACCAAATTTATTCGGTTACTTCAACCCCTGCATCGTCGCCAGCCTCTTCGGCGTCGGAGGTTTCCTCTTTTGTCTTGTCCTTTTTGAAAACCTCTTTAAGACGGGAGATGAGGTCGGGTGACTTGGCAACGAAGTCGGATACTGTATCGGCAAGAGTGTTGGAGCTTTCCTTGTTTATGTTGAGAAGCTCAACGCCGTTCTTGTTGACCACGAGGAAGGCGATTGGGCTTACGGACATTCCTGCACCGTTACCGCCACCGAAATGGTTTTTCTCTGTCTTCTTGCCTTCAAAGTCTACACCGCCCGAGGTGAAGCCCACGGAAACCTTTGAAACGGGAATGATGACCGTTTCTTCGTTTGCGTGAATAGGCTCTCCTATAACGGTGTCGGTGCTCATAATGTTCTTTAAATTTTCAAGGGTAGCGTCAATGACCTGCTTGAGTGGCATTTCTGTGTTCATAATCTTTTTCCTTTCTTTTGGGCAAGTCCCGACATAACGTGGACCAGCGCAAGTAATAGATGTATAGGCTTTATTTTGATTATTACCTTTAAATCCAGTTTACATTCCTCGGATAAGAAATCAGAGATAACGCCAATGGATTTATAATTTCTTTTTACGTTGAAGGATGCTGACAAAAGCTCTATTGCAGTATAAAGAGCGCTTGACACCATGCCGTAGAGCATAGCGGTCTCGTCGGGGCTTGAAGCCGAGACGGATATTTTAAGCTTCGCTATATTTATCCGCGCGTATCTTTTAAACTCTGCAAAGGAAAGAGAAACGAGGCGGAAGATATAGGAAACGAGGTGGAGTATCTCCTCGGCACTCCTTTTTCGCTTTTTCTTTTTCGGTGTTTCGATTATTTCTTTTTTAGGTTTGTCCTCGCCGTTTTTTTCGAGAAGCTTTTCTAAATTAAGAGGAAAAAGAAACACCTTAACCTTCAGGTTAAATTCTTCTCTCCACGCAACCGTCACCGAAATATCGATAAAAAGAATAAGCGCAAGAAGCAAAACGAGAGCGAGAACAATATAAAGTGCTATCATTCTACTCTTCCACGGACATCTTCATCTGCCCGTCGTCAAGCTCGGGAAGCTCGGAGAGAGAATTGAGTCCGAATTTCTTTAAGAAATCAAGTGTAGTTCCGTAGAGAATGGGGCGTCCGGGGGCGTCGAGTCTGCCCTTCTCCTCAACGAGTCCCTTTTCTACGAGAGTATTTATAATGCCCGAACAGTCAACGCCTCTTATCTGCTCCACGTAGCCTTTGGTAACGGGCTGTCGGTAAGCCACAACGGCAAGAACCTCAAGAGCAGGCTTTGACATTGGAGAAAGCCTTTTTATCTCAAGAAATCTCGTGACGAATTCGGCGCACTCAATTCTGGTGCAGAGCTGATAGCTCATTTCGGTTTTTACAAGCTCTATTCCTGCATCGGTAAGACGGAGTCTTTCACGAAGTCTTTCCGCCAAAATATCGACCTCGCTTGGAAAAATCTCGAAAACCTCTGCAAGCTTTTCTCTTGCCACCGCCTCGCCTGCGGCAAACAATACTGCCTCAAGGGAGGTAGTCAGCTTTTCTTCGCCAAGCTCTATAAACTTTTCGGATAACTGTGCCATAAATTACTCCTGTGTTTTTATTTCTTTATTAAGTACAACCTTATATTCGTCGTCGCCGTGATGGGAGATTGAAATTCGACCTGATTTTACAAGCTCAAGCACTGCAAGGAAGCAGGCAACCTTGTCCGAGCGACCTCGGTTATTTGAGAAAAGCACCTTGAAGCTGACGGGGGTATCAAATTTAAGCGAGCGCACAAGCACGCGCAGAACGTAGACAATCTTCTCCTCGATAGACACCACGGGCACGCTGAGAATAGTGCCGATAGACGCCTTTTTATCGGTTTCCCTCTGGTCCTTTTTAACCGTCCTGAGATAGAGCATTATGTCGTAAAGCTCCTGAGGGTCGCCGTTGGGAATGACCTTTGTGATAACCGTAGGCATAGGAGACGAGTTGAACCTATTGTAGAAATACTCCATTCTCTCGCCGAGGAAGCCTGCGGCAACCTTAATTTTCTGGTACTCAACGAGTGCGTTGACAAGTCCTGCTCTTGGGTCCTCCTCTTCCTCTTCGCGAGGGAGAAGCATTTTGGACTTTATGTAAATCAGCTCTGCCGCCATTACAATAAACTCGGCAGTAATCTGTACGTTTTCCTGTCGCAGATTTTCGATGTAGTCGACGTATTGGTCAAGAATTTCGGAAATCGGGATATCGTATATGCTTACCTTATTCTTTTGTATAAGAGACAAAAGCAGGTCAAGAGGACCGTCAAATGCTTCGTTTTTATACTTAAAAATTTCTTCACTCATATTCTGACAACAAACCCCGCAATTTTAAATATTACGTCGGCTACCGCATATATAGCCTTGGAAATAAAGGGCGAAACGACACCCGTGACGATAAGTAAAAACATTATTATGCTGATATGGCGCTCATATCTGTGATAGGCAATAAGTGCCTTGGGAGGCAGGAAGGAATCGAGAATTCTGGAGCCGTCAAGCGGAGGAATAGGGAGTAAATTAAAGATGCATAGACCGACGTTGAGAAAAATGAAATTTTGAAGAATACTGATTATACCAAACAAAACCTCATAGCGCATATCAAA
Organism: Eubacteriales bacterium; assembly: GCA_045535585.1. GTDB lineage: Bacteria > Bacillota > Clostridia > Oscillospirales > SIG627 > RGIG6353. The sequence goes on along the minus strand of JAZSLY010000124.1, from coordinate 14,690 downwards.
CTGATAAATGCTGACGATTTTCAAAAATCCGAGATATATTATAGCAAATACAATGGCAGAAATGATATTAGAAGCAGGTCCTGCAATGCCAACAAGAGCAGAGTCACGGCGGACGTTTTTAAAATACCTTATATTAACGGGTACGGGCTTTGCCCAACCAACGTGAACGAGAAGCATAGCGATAAAGCCAATAAGGTCAAAGTGCTTCATTGGGTTGAGAGTAAGTCGTCCCTGATTGCTTGCCGTGGGGTCGCCAAGCTTGTACGCCACATATCCGTGAGAAAACTCGTGGATAGAGATAGCGAACAGTATTGCAGGAACGGAATATAAAAACGAAAGAATCTGTTGTGTCATTTTACACCTTCACTTTAAGTATTTAACTAACTGTTCTGTCTAAGTATTTCAAAAGCAAGAATGGAGGCGGCAGAAGCCGAGGTAAGCGACATTTGAAAGTCTCTGCCGTAGCCAATCTTCACGACCTCGTCTGCCTTTGACAGAAAGAAGCTGCTGATACCTCTTTTTTCACCGCCAACAATTAAAAAGACGGGCTTTTTCATAACGGGGTCTGTGTGGAGAGTATCTGTCTTTTCGTCGGCACAGACAATTTTGTAGCCTGCCTTTTTGGCAATATCAATAAGACCTTCCTTGTCGTCGTATATGGCACAATCCACCATCTCGCTTGCACCTGCAGAGCCTCTTATAGCGACGCCCGAGGCGGACATCCAGTTGCGTGGTGAAAGAATAATTCCGTCAACGCCTGCGGCGTAGAGTGAGCGAATAGAATAGGCGAAATTGTAGGGGTCCTCGATGCCCTCGATAAGACAGACAAAGCCGTCTTTTTTCTCGAAAATCTTCTCTACGGTGGTATAGCGTCTGTCCCCTACCCTTGCAATCAAGCCTCCGTGAGTAGCGCCGATAGTATTCTGTGAAATGAATTCCTCGTCGCATTTCTCGAAAGGAATATTTTCTTCGTCGCATATCCTTTTAATCAAAGCAATTTTTTTGTCGGACTTTAATTTATCAAAATCCGAAAGGTAAACGCACTCCACCTGTCTTGAATGAGTTTTCAATACGGTGAGCACGGATATTGCCCCTTCTGCAAAGGAGGTGGAAATTTCTTTTTCAATTTCTTTTTTCATTTGTATTTTCTCACGTTATATGTTATAATAGCTTGTAAATTTCAGGAGTAGAAAAAATATGGAAAATCTTTACAAGGAATGTACGGTCTGCGAAAGGCGGTGCAGAATAAACCGAGAAAGCGCCAAGGGCTTTTGCTCGTCACCTTGTCGCGCCACGGTGGTGCGTGCAGGACGGCATATGTGGGAGGAGCCTTGCATCAGCGGAGAGCGTGGCTCGGGCACGGTATTTTTCAGCGGTTGTAATTTAAAATGCGTATACTGCCAAAATAGTGATATCAGCCGTGACTGCACGGGGTATGAATTGAGCACAGCAGAGCTGAGACGGCTGGTTTTGATAATCAATGAAAGTGACTGTCACAATATAAATCTTGTGACCCCCACCCACTATCTGCCAAGTATTGCCCAAGCAATAGCCCCCATAAAATCAAAGCTTGATAAGCCCGTAGTATATAACTGCTCTGGATACGAGAACGTGGAGCTTCTTGAGGAGTGCAAGGATATTATTGACATATTTTTGACCGATATTAAATATAAGTCAAATATTCTGTCAAAAAAATATTCGTCCTGCGAAAACTATTTTGACATCGCCTCAAGGTGTCTTAAAAAAATGGTGGAAATAACGGGCAGCCCAAGGATAGAAAACGGACTTATGACGAGGGGCACAGTTGTCAGGCATCTTATTTTGCCCGGGTGCAAATCCGACTCCATAGAAATTCTGTCATACCTGAAAGAGAATTTCGATACGAGCGATTTTTTGATAAGTCTTATGGGTCAGTACACACCAAACGAAGACTGCACAAAGTATCCCGAAATCAACAGAAGGCTGACGAAGTTAGAATACAAGAGAGTGTGTGAAGCCTTTGAGAAATCGGGCTTTCAGGGCTACGTGCAGGAACTGTCCTCGGCGTCCACCGAGTATATTCCGCCATTTTCCGAAAAAGGCGAATTCCTTGAAATTTTATTTAGTTAATTATACCATTTTATATACACAAAGTCAAGTTTTTCATCAAAAGGTTACAAAAAATAATGGTTGTTGCTATCTGCAACAACCATTATTTTTGTTCTATTCTTTATTTTCCTCGTCATTGTCCTCGCTCACGTCGTCGGGAGTAGGCTCAGCGGGCTTTTCCGCTTCCTCCTTTACCTTCTTTGCTTCCTCGTTTTCATTGTTACTGCGAGCAAGCTTTTCGTCACGAAGTCTTTCAAGGTCTTCAATCGTAGCTTCATTTTCCATTACGAACTTGAATTGAACGTCGTCCATAATTTCATTCTTGATAAGATACTCTGCAATAAGATGAAGCTTATCCATATTATCCTTGATAATCTTGGTACATTCATCGTATGCGCCATCAACGATTGTTCTTATCTCGTCGTCGATTTCGGCGGCAATCTTATCGGAATAGTTGCGGGAATTGGAGAAATCGCGTCCAAGGAATACCTCGTCGTCGCTATGCTCCGATCCGTAAACGATAGAGCCGAGCTTTTCGCTCATACCGTAGCGGGTCACCATATTGCGTGCAATCTGCGTTGCTCTCTGGATATCGTTTGACGCGCCCGTGGTAAAGTCGTTGAACATAATGAATTCGGCAACTCTTCCGCCGAGAAGAGATACTATTTCCTCTCTCATATGACGGCAGGAGGTAAAATAGTGGTCCTCCTGAGGCACGGAAAGCGTGTAGCCACCCGTTCTTGCGGTGGGAATAATAGATATCTGCTGAACGGGGTCCAGCGTTTCAAGGACGTAGTGAGCAATGGCGTGACCTGCCTCGTGGTATGCGGTCATCTTGGTTTCAAGCTCGTTGCGCTTCAAGGATTTCTTTGCAGTACCAACGATAATCTTGATAGACGCTTCCTCGATTTCCTTCATACCGATAAGCTTCTTGCCCTTTCTTGCGGCAAGGAGAGCCGCTTCGTTAAGAAGGTTTGCAAGGTCCGCGCCCGTAAAGCCGACGGTAGTTTTTGCAACCGTGGACATATCAACCGTTTTTTCAAAGGGCTTATTCTTGGCGTGTACCTTCAAGATTTCCGTTCTGCCGTTTATATCGGGATAATTTACGGTAACCTGTCTGTCAAATCGACCCGGTCTTAAAAGCGCGGGGTCAAGGATATCGGGACGGTTGGTAGCGGCGATAACGATAACGCCGTCGTTTGCACCAAAGCCGTCCATTTCTACAAGGAGCTGGTTGAGAGTCTGCTCTCTTTCGTCATGTCCGCCTCCAAGTCCTGCACCTCTGTGACGGCCTACGGCGTCAATTTCGTCTATGAAAACGATACTGGGAGAGGTTTTGCGTGCGGTCTCGAAAAGGTCTCTTACACGGGACGCACCGACACCGACGTACATTTCAACGAAGTCGGAGCCTGATATAGAGTAGAAAGGAACGCCTGCTTCGCCTGCAACAGCCTTGGCAAGCAGGGTCTTACCCGTACCGGGAGGGCCTACGAGAAGCACGCCCTTGGGAATTCTTGCGCCAAGCTCGATAAATTTCTGTGGATTTTTCAGGAACTCAACAATTTCGCTGAGCTCTTCCTTTTCTTCGTCAGCGCCTGCGACGTCGCCGAAGAGCACCTTGTTCTTTTCGTCAGAGCCAAGCTTGGTCTTGGCACGTCCGAAGGAGTTGAGCTTTCCGCCCTTTCCGCCAGCCTGATTCATAAAGGAGAACCAGAGAATGACGAACACGATTATTATAATGATATAGGGGAGAAATGAAACCCAGAAAGGAATGGTTGCAGGGGCAACGTAGTCGTACTCGCTGATGATTCCTGCCTTGTATTGCGCGCGTACTGTGTCGCCAAGGTAAGATTCAAAGAGGTCTACGCTTCTTAAATCATATTTTACGACCTTTCCGTCGGCATCATTGCCGTCGGGTGACTTTAAGGTAATATAGATAGTATTATCGTCGTCAATATAGAATTTCTCTACACTTTCATCTTCAAAATATTCAACTACTGTGCTAAAAAGTATTTCTTCACTCTGGGAATTGAGCAAAGCCGTAGTAGCCCAGAGTATGCCCAAAATCAGCAATACGTAGAATATAATAACCTTAAAACTGTTTCTCATCTTCATTGGACAAAGCTTCTCCTATTAACTAAAGTTATTCGTAAATTTCGCGTTTCAAAATGCCAACGTAGGGCAGATTTCTGTATTTTTCATTATAATCAAGACCGTAACCGACGATAAATTCATCGGGCACCTTTTTGCCGAGAAAGTCAACGTCAACGAAGGTCTCTCGTCTTTCAAACTTATCAAACAGAGCACAAAGAGCAACCGACTTACAGCCCTTCCCCTTTACCTCTTCAAGAAGCTTTGAGAGTGTGTTGCCCGAGTCAACAATATCCTCAACAATGACGATATTGTTATTGGGGTCCTCAAGAACAGCGGGGTTCTTGCCAACCTTTACGTTGACCTTGCCCGTGGACTTTGTACCCGAGCCGTAGGAGGAGGCGAACATAAATTCTATCTCGATAGGCAGGTCAATTTTCTTGACAAGGTCGGAAACAAACTGGAAAGCTCCGTTGAGAATTCCGACGATGACAAGCTTTTCTCCATGAAGGAGAACGCTATCTGCGTATCTGTCGGTAATGTCCTTTGCCACCTTTGATACAATTTTATCTAAATCTTCTTCGCTGAATAAAATGCTTTGGATGTCATCTCTGAGATTACTTGTGTTTTTAACGTCCATCGTTTTTACCTTCCGTAGTCTTTATTCAAAGCTGATTGAGAGAGAAATAACATCCTCACCGCCGTCACCTCGGACGAATTTGTCATTCGCTCCAAGACCAGCCGTCCAGACGATTTCGTTTTCTGTGCAGACGATAGGGAGCTTTTCACGCAAGGCGGGAGGTATTTTCTCGTCAATCATAAATTTTTTAATACGTCTTGTGATGCCTCTACATAGAAATGCGTCTGCATCTTTTCTTGGTCTTGCAAAAAGTCTTGCATTAATTATATTATATTTTATTAAACTGTTCTTTGTTAATTTGTTAACTTTTATATTTTCGTCAACATTTTTTTGGCGCGCCCTATATTCCTCGGGGGTTTCTACCCATAAAACGATATTACTGTCGGGAATAGGATTTGCGCCGTGAGTAAGCGTTATCTCGTATGGTGGGTCGTCCCTTTCAATATTCTTGACAAATTCAAGAGACTCGTATTCACGCATCACCGAGATTCCCTCGCCCACGTCGATTTTAGAGTGTACTCTTCCCTCTTTTATCATTTTGACGATATCCTCGAATTGAGGGGACGAGAGAGACACGCCGTATTCCGTCAGCTTTTCTTCAAAGAGTAGAAATAATACGCCGTGAAGAGCCTCGTTTTCCGCAAGCTTTAATAAGCCTTTGAGGGAAAAGGGTGAGGAATTATTCTCAAGGTATTTATCAAGGCAAAGCCGAGAAAGTCCGTCGCTTCTACGCTGAATATCGGAAAAGCATCCCATAGCTTTGTCAAAGGCGGGGTTGAGCGCCAAAAGCTTTGGCAAAACCTCCTGCCTGATGTAATTGCGTGAATAGTCGATGCTTGAATTGGTACTGTCGTAAACGTATTTAAGTGAGTGTGACCTGCAATACTCCATAATTTCAGCGGTTGAGTGACAGATAAGCGGGCGCACGATATTGTCGCGCAGGGGTGGAATACCGCGTGGCACAGAGTTTCGGCAAAGCGTAAAGAGCACCGTCTCGCTATTGTCGGAGGCACTGTGGGCGGTGGCAATCTTGTTGCAGGAAAGCTTTTTCGCGCACTGGTTCAAAGCGTTGTACCTGACTCTTCTGGCAACAGCTTCAAGTGTTTCGCCGCATTTCTCCTTTTCCGACGGCACGTCGAAAAAGCCATATTCAAAGGGTATGCCAAGCTTTTCCGCAAAGTCTCTTGAAAAGTGCTCGTCCCGTTTCGCCTCTTCACCGCGGATTCCGTGGTTTAAGTGAAATGCCGAGACCTCGATTTCAAGAAATGAGGAAAGCCTATTGAGCGCAAAGAGAAGCGCCACGGAGTCCTTTCCGCCCGAAAGTCCCACCAGTACCCTATCGCCTTTTTCAAGCATTTTATATTTGCCGATAGTTATAATAAGCTTTTTTTCAAAGGCGTCGAAAATAATTTTATCAGTTTTCGTCATATGAACTGTCCAGAGTGGTAAATCTGGTGTACTGACCTTCCCATCCCATCTTTACCGTACCCGTTGAGCCGTGTCTGTTTTTAGCAACGATAATTTCCGCAATGTTGTCGGCGGGCTTTTCAGCCTTATCCTTGTTGTCCTCGGAGTCCTTATAATATTCGTCTCTGTAAAGGAAGATTACAACGTCCGCGTCCTGCTCGATAGCACCAGAGTCACGAAGGTCGGAAAGCATAGGCTTCTTACTCGTTCTCGATTCAGGGCCTCTGGAAAGCTGGGCGCAGGTAATTACGGGTACGCCGAATTCCTTTGCCATAATTTTCAGGTTTCTTGAAATATCGCCGATTTCTACAACTCTGTTGTCGGTGTGCTTATCGGATTGCATAAGCTGGAGGTAGTCGATTACGATAAGACCGAGATTTTTAATTCGGCGCAGTTTCGCCTTCATTCTCGTTACCGTTACGTCGCTGGAGTCGTCGATAAAAATTTTGGTTTTTGAAAGAGCCGTAGCCGCTCTTGCAAGAGCCTGAAATTCCTCGGGTGAAATATCGCCCTTTCTTAATTTATAGCTGTCAATTCTTGCTTCGCTTGACAGCATTCTTCCAACAAGTTGAGTTGCCGACATTTCGAGAGAGAAAATGGCAACGCTCTTGTCCTGATGCATAGCGACCTGAGAGGCTATATTCAGGGCAAAACTGGTTTTACCCATACCCGGACGTGCGCCTATCAGAATAAGGTCACCCTTGCCCATACCTACAAGCACCTTATCAAGACCCGTATAGTAGGTAGGCGTGCCGTTGGCGCCCTCGGGGTCGTTCATAATCTCGTCAAGCTGTTTATAATATTCGAGAATAACGTCGTGCATTGAGACGAAATCGCTGGTAATCATACCCTGAGTCAAGGCGAAAACCTTTGATTCAGCCGAGTCTACGATATTGGTTACGTCCTCGGTATCCTGATATGCACTTTCGGAAATCTCCTCCGTTACGTTAATAAGACGGCGCAAAAGAGCCTTGTCACGCACTATCTTTGCGTAGTCCACGATATTTGAAACGGCGGGGACCATCTCGCAAAGCTGTTTTACGTAATTCTTGGCGTTATCCTCATCGTAAGAGCCCGAGGAAACCAAATTATTCAATAGTGTTACAAGGTCTATATTTTTGCTTTCAAGGTACATTCCCTGAAGAATGGAATATATTTCCCGATGCTTCTCTACGTAAAAGTCGTCCGCCTTGACAATCTCGGTGATTTCCGACAGTCGCTCTCCGTCAAGAATGACAGAGCCGATGACCGCCTGCTCAGCTTCGAGAGAATAAGGCACCTGCCTGATAAGAGAAGCGTTATTTTGTAATCTGTTTTCTTCGTTACTCATACTTTCAACTTCCGTATAATTTTATTTCTTTTCCGTAACAATTACGTTGAGCTTTGCCGTAACCTCGGAGTAGAGCTTTACGTCAAATTCAAACTTGCCAAAAGCCTTTATGGGATCACCCATAACGATCTTGCGCTTGTCAATATCAATTCCGTGGTCTTTCTTAAGCGTTTCTGCAATTTCCATTGAGGTAACAGAGCCGTAGAGCTTGCCCTCAGCGCCTGCGGTTGCAGTGATTTTAACAACAATTCCTGCAAGCTTTTCTGCTACCGCGCGAGCTTCCTGACGCTCGGTCTCTATCTTGAATTTTTCTGCGCTTTCTTTGTTTTTAAGCTCGTTCATTTCCTTAGCGCCTGCGATTATAGCAAGTCCCTTGGGCAAAAGGAAATTCTTTGCGTATCCGTCGGAAACGTTGATGAGCTGTCCCTTCTTTCCCTGTGCCTTGACGTCCTGTGTAAGTATTACTTTCATTATATTATCAACCTTTCTTTTCTGTATTCAAATATTGGTCTATGGATTCCTTAAGCATCTGGAGAACGCTTGTCATAGAAACGTCCTGAAGCTGTGCGCCTGCGGAATCAAAGTGTCCGCCGCCGTTGAGCTTTTCAAGAATAAGCTGAACGTTGACCGTTCCTATGGAACGTGCGGAAATGTGAACTGTATCGCCGATTGAGCAGAGCGCAAAGGATGCCAGCACTCCGTCGATTTCAAGAAGCTTATCTGCAACGCGGGAGGCGGAAATCTTGTCGTCGTTCTCACCCTCCTCGTCAAGCATTGAAATGGCGATAATGTCTCTGTAAATAACAACGTTGTTATTGAAGCGTGCCTCTCTTGAGAAATCGTCAAAATCAGCCTTGAACATCGAGTTGATTTCGGAAGGACTTGCGCCCTCTCCCCTGAGGTAGAGCGCCGCAGAAAACGTTCTGACACCTGCGTTCTTGGAAAAGTGCTTTGTGTCGAGAACCATACCTGCGAAGAGAAGCTCTGCCTCCTCCTTTAAAAGTGAGCCGGGAGGCGTAACCTGCTCTAAAATCTCGGACACAAGCTCCGACGCAGAGGATGCGGAGGGCTCGATGTAGGTGATTTTAGGCTCTATTATAAATTCGCCCGTCTTACGATGGTGGTCGATTACCACGAAGTCCTTCACGTTTTCGTATACGTCGGAGGATTCAAATATAGCCTGATTATTCACGTCACAGACGATGAGAAGGGTTTTGGGCTCTATTAAATCCTGCGCCTTGAAGGCATCCGTGAAAACGTTGTCGTATTTGCTCATTGCGGAAATCTTTCCGTAAAGGCGTTTGAAATTGGTGTCCTCGGCGTTTATAACGATATTCACCCGACTATTGTATTCAAGGGCAAGCCTTGCTATACCGATACAAGAGCCGATTGAGTCGTGGTCCGAGAATTTGTGTCCCATAATCAGCACGTTGGATGCGTTTGACACGAGAGCAATAAGCTCCTGAGCAATAATTCTGGAACGAATCTTGGTGCGCTTTTGAACGGTCTTGAATCTACCGCCGTAGAATTCGGCAGAGTCGTCGAATTTGATTACCGCCTGGTCACCGCCCCTCTGCATAGCAAGGTCGATTGCCTGATGAGCAACCTTGTCCTTTTCGGCAAGAGTAGCACTTTCAAGGCAGGCAACACCGATGGAAAGAGTGGCAAGGGTGTCGGTCTCCCTCTCGCAAACCTCTCTTACCTTGTCGAGAACGTCAAACTTATTATCGGTAATTGCGCTGAGGTGAGAGCGGTCAAAAATGGCGATATACTTATCCCTTTCAAACTCTCTTACAATTCCGTCAAAGCCTGATACCCACTCGTAAAGGACGTTGGAGACCTTTGCGGTAACGGTTCGGTAATTATTGACCATAGCACCGCCTGCATCAAAAAAGTTATCAATGTAGATATAGGCAACTACGGGATTTTTCATTACAAGCTTCTCTTCAAGAGTCTCTATATCAGTCATATCGTACCATACGGTAATATAGAAATTGTCCGAGCCGAAGGAGTTGGAGTGCCTATAAGAGTGCACTCGGTATTTTTTGCCCGAAAGCAGAGCGAAAAGGGGTTCCCCCTCGCCACCGTCGGAAAGGCTTTCCTTCAGGTGATTAAGGTTAAATTTGGTTTCAAGAAGGTCGTTGATATTGGTGCCGTACAGTGCCTTTGAGTCCTTATCCTCGGAGAATTTTTGATTGTACCAGAGCACTACTCCCTCCTCGTCAAGAATGGCGACGGGGGTGTCGAGATTCATCAAGAACTCCACGCTGACGTTGCTTAAAATCTTGTCCTTCTTTTTCTTGTCGGAATTTGCCTTATTATAGGCAAAGCGAAAGGACACCAAAAGCCCGACGTAAACCGCTATAAAAATAGCGCCGATATATATCGCCTTCACGTCAAGCTTTACGGCGCAAAGAATGAAAGCAAGCGCCATTATCGCTATCGCAACAAGCTCGTTTTTCAACTCTTTCACAAGAGAAAACAAATTCTTTTTCATCTATTTCTTCCTTTATTGCAAAATCTAAAATACGCTATTTATATATTATAACACAGATTACCACGATTGTAAATATAAATTAACTATATTATTGACGTTTGATTTTGCTCGATATCTATTTCGCTGAACACCATACCTGCCGACGGTATTTTATTCTTCTTGTATTTGGACAAGGGCTTGGTTGGCATACTCTCCACGAGAGTAGCGTAGGACACCTTGTCGTTGGGCTTCAGGGAAAGCACCTGAACGCCGATAGAGGTCCTTGTGGACTTCAGCGGAACGATAGCGGTATTTATAACGATAGCACGGCCGAGGTGCGTTCTTAAAAAGATATCCTTTTCCTCGCCCTTTTCAAGAACGGTCATAAAGGTCACGTTCTGTGAGGAGGCAAACGCGGCGGTCAGCTTCTTTCTGTTGTTCTTGGTTTCAAAGCTTTCAAGAGGGATTATGACGCACTTTCCGTTTTCAAAGGCGATAAAGAGTCTCTTTGAAAAGTCGGTAACGGGAGTAAAGAAAATAACCTTTTCGTTATTATCAAAGCCAAGCTTTACGGGAACGAATTCACCAAGGCTTGACGCCTTGACGTTCTCGAATTCCGCAAGCTTTGACTTGTATACCTGTGCTTGATTCGTAAAGAATAAAAGCTCAGCACGGCTTGAGACCTCGCCCGAGAAAGCGATGCTGTCCCCTTCCTTCAGCATCTGGGTATCGTTACCGCGGAGTGACTGGAAGGTAATTCTCTTGAAATAGCCCTCGGAGGTCAAGACGGTAAATGCGGTGAACTCCTCTTCCTCCTCGGGTTGAGCCTGATAGGTCTCCACCTTGTCGTAAATGATATCCGTCTTTCTCGGCTTGCCGTATTTTTCCTTGATTTGAGTCAGCTGCTTGATGATGAGACGGTTGAGCTTGGTGGTGCTCTTTAATATGGACTCAAGCTCCTCTATCTCCTCTTTAAGAGACTTTATTTGTGCCGTCTTTTTGAGAATGTGCTCTTTATTAAGGTTACGAAGCTTGATGTCCGCAACGTATTCCGCCTGCAAAACGTCGATGTCGAATCCGTCGCAAAGATTGGGAATAACATCTGCGTCGTTCTCTGTCTTTCTTATGATAGCAATAGCCTTATCGATATCAAGAAGTATCTTTTCAAGACCGAGAAGCAAATGAAGAAGGTCGTTCTTCTGTTGCAGATCATAGTAAAGCTCACGCTTCAAGCATTCCGAACGGTAGGCGTGCCACTCGATGATGATGTCACGAACACCAAGAAGCATAGGAGTGCCCGAAATGAGAATGTTGAAATTGCAGGAGAAGTCGTCCTCGAGGGTGGTATACTTAAAGAGCTTCGTCATAAGCTTGTCGGGGTCTGTGCCTCGCTTGACGTCTATGGCAATCTTCAAGCCCTTCAAGTCTATTTCGTCACGAACGTCGGATATTTCCTTGACCTTACCCGATTTAACCAGGTCGGCAAGCTTGTCGATAATGGTCTCGGCGTCGGTGGTGTAGGGTATTTCGTACACCTCGATGCAGGAGTTAGACTTGTCAAAGCGGTACTTTGAACGAAGCTTCACCGTTCCCCTACCCGTATTATATATCATATCCATCTGCTCTTTATCGTAGATGATGCTGGCGCCCGTTGAAAAGTCGGGACCGAGAAGAGTGGTGGAAATGTCAAAGCTCTCGTCCTTTATAAGACCGATAGCGGTGTCGCATATCTCTGCAAGGTTGAAGGAGCAAATGGAGCTTGCCATACCGACGGCGATACCCATATTGGGTGTAACCAGCACGTTGGGGAAGGATACGGGCAGGAGCCTTGGCTCCTTCATCGTGCTGTCGTAGTTATCAACGAAATCTACGGCGTCCTTGTCGATACCCGAAAAGAGCTCGGCGCAAAACGGGTCAAGCTTGACCTCGGTGTAACGGGATGCGGCGAACGCCATTTTGGAGTATTGCTTACCAAAGCTTCCCTTTGAGTCGATAAAGGGGTGTAAGAGAGCCTCGTTACCCCTTGTAAGTCTGACGAGAGTCTCGTAAATCGCCATATCTCCGTGGGGGTTAAGCTTCATCGTAGCGCCAACTACGTTTGCGGACTTCGTTTTGTCGGCACTCGGTGAGAGCAAGCCCTGCTTATACATAGTATAAAGAAGCTTTCTGTGGGCAGGCTTAAAGCCGTCTATCTCGGGGATAGCACGGGAAATAATAACGCTCATTGAATAGGGCATATAATTCTTTTCAAGAGTGTCGGTTATCCCCTGCTCCTGCACCTCTGCCAAAACGATTTCTTCCTGTTGTATCTCTTTTTTCTTTCTTGCCATATCTTCCTCACACATCGGCTACGTCAACGTATTTGTAGCCGTTTTCTGCAATAAATCTCTTTCTGCCTGCAAGGTCGTCACCAAGCAAAGTATTGAACATCTCGTAGGTCTTTTCTTCGTCCTCGGGTAAAATTCTGATAAGTCGGCGTGTGGCGGGATTCATTGTAGTCTTCCACATCATTTCGGGCTCGTTTTCACCAAGTCCCTTTGAACGCTGAATAGTAAATCTCTTGCCCTCAAGCTTATCGAGTATTTCTGCCTTTTCCTTTTCGTCGTAGGCGAAAAATATCTCGTCCTTGCACTTTATTTCGTAAAGCGGAGACTCGGCAATATATATTTTACCAAGCTTTATAAGGGTGGGCAAAAGCCTATAGATCATTGTGAGAATAAGAGTTCTTATCTGGAAGCCGTCCTCGTCGGCATCGGTACAGATAACTATCTTGCTCCACTTGAGTGCGTCGATATCGAAGTCAACGAGCTGTTTATTTGCCTTGGTTTTAATTTCAACTCCACAGCCGATAACCTTTAATAAATCGACGATGATATCACTTTTGAAAATCTTATCATAGCCCGCTTTAAGACAGTTGAGTGTCTTACCTCTGACGGGAATAACCGCCTGAAACTCGGAATCTCTGCCCGTTTTTACCGAAGCAAGAGCCGAATCACCCTCAACTATATAAAGCTCTCTTCTCGTTATATCCTTGCTTCTGCAATTAACGAACTTTTCAACACGGTTGGAAATGTCAAGAGAGGTGGTAAGCTTTTTCTTGATGTTCAGCCTTTCCTTCTCTGCGCTTTCACGGCTTCGCTTGTTTATCATTATCTGGGTGGCAATTCGCTCGGCGTCGCTTGGGTTTTCGGCGAAATAAGCTTCAAGCTGACGGATAAAAAACTCGGTCATTGCCTTTTCGATAAACACGTTGGTGATAGCCTTTTTAGTCTGGTTTGCGTAGGAGGTCTGGGTTGAAAATGAATTTACAACGAAAATGAGACAGTCCTCTATATCCTGAAAGCCTATCTTCTGTTCCGTCTTTGCATATTTGTTGTTGTTTTTAAGGTAAGCGTCTATTGCCTTGACAAAGGCGGCACGGGTAGCCTTTTCGGGAGAGCCTCCGTGCTCCAAAAAGCTTGAGTTGTGGTAATACTCTATCCTTCTGGCACGGGTGCTGAAGCACATAACCGCCTGAATTTTCAATTTATAGTCGGTCATATCCTCACGGTCGCGTCCGACTCTCTCGGCGTTCCATACCACAGGGAGTGTCAGGGTCTTGCCCGCAATCTCCTCGCCGTCGTCTACCTCCACCGTCTCGTCCTCGTTGTCCTCGCCTATTCCCGCAATCTCGTTTACGTAGTCGAGAACACCCTTTTGGTAAAGGTAGGAGAATTTGTGCTTTTCCCCCTTTTCGTCCTCGTATTCAAGGTTGAGAGTAAGACCCGAATTGACGATAGCCTGCTTCTTCAGGGTCTCGGTGAAGAATTCAAGGGGAATATTTATATCGGTGAATACGTTTATATCCGGCTTCCAGGTAACTACCGTTCCCGTTTTTTTCTTGGGGCATTCCTCACGGGTCAGCTCACCCACGGGCTCGCCTCGGCTGAAGCCGATAGAATATTTAGTACCGCCCGAATATGCGGTAACGTTCATAAATTCGGAGCTATATTGGGTAGCGCAGGCGCCAAGTCCGTTAGTACCGAGGGAATACTCGTAGGACGAGTCCTCACCGTCGTTATTATATTTGCCTCCTGCATAAAGCTCACAGTAAACAAGCTCCCAGTTATATTTCTGTTCTTTTTCGTTCCAATCAAGAGGTACGCCTCTGCCGTAGTCCTCAACGGTAATTACCATATCCGAGGTAACTCTGATATTTATTTCGGTACCGTATCCTTCTCTCGCTTCGTCGATTGAGTTGGAAAGAATTTCAAAGAAGGAATGCTCGCATCCTTCAAGTCCGTCAGAGCCGAAAATAACCGCAGGCTTCTTCCTGACTCTGTCCGCTCCCTTTAAGCTTGAAATACTCTGTTCGTTGTACTTTGATTGTTTAGCCATAAAGCCCCTCTATCCTTCGTTTTTTTCTTATGGTTAAAAATACCGCAATTTACATATTTAGTATATTATAACTCATATTTTTTATTTTTTCAACTATATTTATGGTAAATTTTTAAAAAAAGAATAAAAGTGGGCGTTGCCCACTTTTATTCTTTTTCTATTAAGTTCCTCTTAATCTTTTTGGTTGTTGTTTTTACAAACTCACGGTCACGGATAATGAT
>JAZSLY010000130.1:0-5865 GCA_045535585.1 Eubacteriales bacterium | reverse complement strand
GACTTGTGTTTGATGCAAGCTTTACCGCAACGCTTCCCAACTATAAGAGCAAATATTCCGAGCCTGCAAAGCTTGTTCCCATTTACTATATGGATACGCTTGCGGGAGTAAACTTCAACCCCACCGAATTTGTCGATATTTCCGATGAAATCGACCTTAAGATAAAAATGCTTGAATGTCACGAAAGCCAGCTCGTATGGATGAAGGAGCACGACGGCATCGACTTTGCCGATATGGTAAAAACCTGCTCCAGATATCGCGGATATCAGTGCGGAGCGGATTACGCCGAGGGCTTCAGGCAATGTCAGGTATACTTAAAGGGAACAACAAAAAGGCTTTTGCCATAAGGAGATGAATATATGAATTTTATATCTACTGTAAAGGGCTCACTTCTCGACGGCTTTTATCCTGAGGGCTGGGATATGGAGCGCATTGACGCCTGCTGTGAAAAGGGAGTTGCCCGAGAGAGCTTCTGGAACAAGGATTTCACACCTGTGGAGTGCGAGAGCCTTCACGATTTTGACACCCTCATGGGACACGAGATAGCCCTGCAAATCAAAAAGACGAGGGAGGAGGGCAGGAAGCTTATTTTGATACTCCCCGTAGGACCTATGGGAATGTACCGCTGGGCGTCCTACTTTATTAACGAGTGGCACCTTCCCTGCGACCACGTTTATACCTTCAATATGGACGAGTGGTCGGATGCCGACGGAAACACACTCCCCAATACCCTTCCCGCATCCTTTGAATATAGTATGAAAGAGGCGTTCTTCAATAAGCTTGGGGAATATACCGTTCCCGAGTCACAGCGCAACTTTGCCACCAAGGAAAACCTTCCCACCTACGCCGAAAAAATTAAGGCGCTGAAGGAGGAGGGGGCAAAGATGGTGCTGGTCTACGGCATCGGCAGAATGTGCCACATCGCCTTCTGGGAGCCACAGTTTGCCACCGAATACGCAAGCGACGAGGAGTGGAAGCGTGAGACACATCGCATCGGCGCAAAGCTTCACCCCCTCACTATCGAGCAGAACGCAATTACAAGCTTCAAGAGCAGAACGACCCTCGTTCCCTGCAGAGCCAACACAATAGGGCCGGGTATTTTCCTTGGCGCTGACTATGCTATCGGAGGCGCAGACGGAGCTCTTGGCAGAGGAATGGGCTGGCAGGGTATGAGCTTTTTGACTACCCTCCACTACGGACCCGACAGACATATCACCTCTACCTATATCCCCACTCTCAAAGGTAAGCTTTTCTATCTGTCGGAGCTGGCAGGACCTCTTGTGGCAGAATGTAACTAAAGGAAGTTGCACTGCAGGCAAATTTCGCCTATCGTGACGCTTCTTTTTCACCCGAAATAAGCAAAACGGCGAACAAAAAGGCCGTAAAAACTCGTTAGAGGTTTTACAGCCTTTATTTATTTGCAAGGAGATAGGAAAAAATGCTTCAGGATGAGCAAACCGAAGCTCGTCGCCGTACAAATGTACGGCAGTAGCGAGGTTTGTTCATAGTCAAAAAAATATATTTTTTTAAAAAAACTCGTTTTTTGAGTTTTTACCTTAAAAATTACCGTATAAAAATTTTTCAAAATCCTTAAAAAATAATACTATTTTGTTTTTTTGACGGTCTGGACTTTTTTTACATCTCCTTTAAAATAATTCTATTGAATGAGTTCTAATGTAGGTTTCGCCGCCTGCAACGGTCTGTATGCCGTCCTTTTCCACAAGCTTCTTTTTCGACCAGGTTCTGTCGGGCACTCCGTTCCAGGGCTCGATGCAGATATAGGGTGCGTTGTATTTCTGCCAGAGCATAAGGTTGAAAAATCCGTCGAACACGACTCTAAGGAGAGGCGCACCGCCCTTCTTTTTCAGGATTACCGAGCGCGACTTGATTTCGGGGAATACCTGCGCGTCAACCGAGAAAAATTCCTTTTTCAAGGGGAGCAGATTTCCGTCCATAAGGAGAGCCTTGTCTCCCGACAGAAGATTTCCGTTGAGAGCAAAGGAATACAGCTTTTCGTTCTGCGGGAACACAAGCTCGTAATTGTCTACGCCCTCGGGGATAGAATATCCCTCGTGAGAGCCGATAGAGAAGTACATCGTTTTATTCTCAAGGTTCTTCACCTCGTTTCGTATAGCGAGGCTCTTGCCGAGGAGAGTGTAGATAACTCTCAATTCAAACTCAAAGGGGTAAGCCTTTCTCGTTGTGTCGGAGCTCTTCAAAAGGAAGGTAAGAGAGTCTTCCTTCTGCTCCTCCACCTCGAACTCCAAAAGCTTGGCAAAGCCGTGCTTCGTGAGGGTGTAGGATTTTCCCTCAAATTCATACTCGTCGTCCTTCAGTCCTCCGCAGATGGGGAACATCATAGGGCATGAGTTAGGCCAGACGCTCGGGTCAGCCTGCCAGATATACTCCCTGCCGTTCATTATAAGGCTTCTTAATTCTGCGCCAAGGGTATTGAAGGAGGCAGTTAAAAATTCATTCTTTATAGTTATCATAATTATTTACCCAAAATGCTTACAAAACGCTCGTAGGCTGCGTCAAAGGCGTCGGTGCCAACGGGCTCGTAGCACTTGATTTCAAAGGAGTTGCGAACGACCTCACGGGCTTCGCTGATGTTCTTAATCTCACCCATAGCCATAGCCTGAACTGCAATGTTACCGATAGCAGTCGCCTCAACGGGACCTGCATAAACGGGCTTACCGCAGGCATTTGCCGCAAGCTGACAGAGAGGAGCTTCCTTTGTTCCTCCGCCAACGATGTTGATGTAGGGAACCTTCTTGCCTCTCAGCTCTTCTATCTTTTCTACTACGTAACGGTACTTCATAGCAAGGCTGTCGAAGATACAACGAACTATTTCGCCCTTGGTCTGAGGCACGTACTGACCCGTTCTGCGACAGAACTCTGCAATTCTGCGGGGCTCGTCTCCGGGAGGTGCAAATTCGGGCGCATCGGGGTCGATGAAGCACTTGAGGGGCTCGGATGCCATCGCCATATCGGAAAGCTGGTCGTAGGTGGTCTTTTCACCCTCACGCTCCCACTGACGCTTGGACTCCTGCTCAAGCCAGAGACCCATAATGTTTTTAAGAAGACGGATAGAGCCGTTATAACCGCCCTCGTTGGTGAAGTTATATTTTGTGGTAAGCTCGTTGATAACCGGCTCGGGAGACTCACAGCCCATAAGAGACCAAGTACCGCTGCTTATGTAAACGAAGCCGTCCTCCTTGGCAGGAACGCTGACAACAGCGGAGGCGGTGTCGTGC
Organism: Eubacteriales bacterium; assembly: GCA_045535585.1. Classification (GTDB taxonomy): domain Bacteria; phylum Bacillota; class Clostridia; order Oscillospirales; family SIG627; genus RGIG6353. Next base: position 2,608 of record JAZSLY010000130.1, on the reverse strand, counting down.
GCCGTAACGTTGATAACCTTAGCACTTAGCGCGCCAACCTCATCGGTAATAGCGGGAAGAAGAGAGCCCAGCACCTGACCCGGCATTACGATGTCCTGAAGAAGATGAGTGGGCATATCAAAGCGCTTCAAAAGGTCGTAGTTCCAGTTTCTCGTTCTTGGGTCAAGCATCTGTGAGGTGGAGGCGATAGAATATTCGCTCTTTGCTATACCCGTAAGGAAATAGTTGAGAAGGTCGGGAGTGAAGAGCATCTTGTCTGCGTTGTCAAGAATCCAGGTGTTGCCCGAAAGCTTGGTGGCAAGAAGCTGGAAGAGAGTGTTGAACTCCATAAACTGATTTCCCGTTGCCTCGTAAAGCTCCTTTTCGGGAACTATCCCCCACGCCTTTTCAAGAATTCCCCTCGTGCGTGTGTCACGGTAGTTGTAGGGGTTCTGCATAAGCTGACCCTCTTTGTCAAGGAAGCCTACGTCAACGCCCCAGGTATCTATACCAACCGACGCAATATCACGGTCGTCGGAGGTGGCACACTTACCAAGCGCCAGCTTGATTTCGTGGAAAATTCTCATAATATCCCATCTGAATGAGCCGTTGATAAGAACGGGCTCGTTGGGGAAACGGTGGTTTTCGCGAAGATAAAGCTTGTTACCGTCGAAAGAGCCTACGATACCTCTTCCGCTGGACGCGCCAAGGTCAATAGCAAGCATTTTAAGCATAATTATTTTACCTCTCTTTGTTTATAGTCTTAATTAAATTATACTTTTTTATATTTGTTTTGTCAATGATTTACAGCATAAAAATTCACTCCCAAGGACCGCGCAATCCTAAAGTAGCCAAATTTTTACAAAATGTTACGAAATTTCGTAATATTCTATTGACAACACTACGAAAATATGTTATGATAGTCACACCAAGTAAGGAGGTTATAAGTCGAAAGACAAGTTAAGAAAGGCGTGAGAAAAATGAGAATTGACGAGTGGCTTGCAAGCTATGAGGAGTTCCGCGACGGCGTGCTGCTGATGGGCAGAACTCTACCGAAGGATGCAGGCAAGGACGTATTCGGCAAAGAAGCCTTTGCCGAGTTAAAAGAGTTTGTGGATTATGATGAGCTGATGAGAGAATATGAGAGGAAAAAGCGCATTCTTAACCATACGACAAGGAAGCTTCAAAAGGCAATAATGCGCGTCAGGGACGCAAGGGTCGCAAATTATCTTATTTGCAGGTATCTCTATGGAATGAAAAACGAGGATATTTCCCTTAAATTCAACTATTGCGAAAGGCAGGTCTACCGTATAGCAACGCTTGCCAGACGCCGTCTCTGCCGGGCATTTCACGAGACGGGACTCACTCCCCGACGGCTTTGCGGAAAACGCTACGTAAAAAAGCGTGGCACAAAACCGAAATACAGAAAACACGCGTATAGGAAAAAAAGAAAGGCTTGAGCGTCTGCAAAAATAGCGGTAAAATTGAATTTAGCCACCACGTTTTTTCGTGGTGGCATTTTGATACGCAGAAAGCAAAGAAAAGCCCCGCACGAGGCGGGGCGAGAGATTATTCAAAGCATTCGGCGTATTTGGACTTCTTGCGAATTTCTTCAACAATATTTTTCTGAAATGTTCGTAATTGCTTTCCCCAAAAATCGTCTCCAAATGGAGCGAGGTCTCCTTTGTCTATCTTCGGCAAAGCGGAGATCAATGGGGCGGAATATTGATATTCCCCTTCATTATAGATGCGATTATACTCTTTGCAATGATCAAATCCTTTATCGAAATAATTGAGAACCTTTTCCATATTGCCATCGTTGTCCAATTCATAGTGAGCCAAAGTCAAATACAAATGACCGATATCCCAGTGCCACTTTCCGCATCTGCCGTCAATAAAGACCGTTTCGTAAAGTTTTATAACCGACAATAGAATTTGTCTTCCGTATTCAGAAGATGATACCGCAGGTCTCATGGCTACTGATTCGGAAATGGCAAAACTCAGATTCGAAAGAAGAGCCATAATTCTTTCACTTTGATATCTTGCTTTTTCTTCTCCGACGGTCGCCATAGGCAACAATAGTTCCTTGCAAATAATGATGGCGTTTTGATCGTTGGCGAGAGCTTTCGCCTTTTCATATTCCCCCATTCGGCAATAAAGTGGCGTTATTTGACAAATGGCTATCTCGCGATCCTCTGAAGACGGATTCGATTTCAATAGTTTTTCGTAAACACGTATGGCTTCTTGCCAGAAAACGTTTTTGGCGTTAGAATCACTATCGTATTCTATGATCCCCGTGGAATCGGCAGGACGCCCTTTCCCCCCGTATTTATTCCAACCCCACATATGAAGGGCTTGGGCGAGTTTCAATAAAATTTTGGGCTCGTTTGGAAATTCCTCTGAAGCTGCACGAAGCATATTGACACATTCTTCAACATCATCCGACAAGCTTCCTTGATACATTGTAAATCCTTGTTTGGTGAGTATTTTGGTAGCATTGTCAAGAATAGTTTTGATTTTTTCTTCTCGTTCATCGTGATACCCGAACAGTTCGTCAATGGATACATGGAAGTAATTTGCTATAGCCGGAATCATCTCCATGTCGGGATAACTACCACTTGACTCCCAG
>JAZSLY010000081.1:0-3225 GCA_045535585.1 Eubacteriales bacterium | reverse complement strand
CCCTTTCTTCCTTGGTCAATTCAGGTCTTGCACTTCTTCTTGTTTGCAAAGCGGTCACTAACTCTTGGATTTGTTTGTCTGTTAAGTCAGCCACAGCAATTTGTTTTTGTATATCGTTGAAATTGGAATTTAAATCAGCCATAAAAATGTCCCCCTACAAAATTGTTTTTGTAAGGGAACATAATTATTTCTGTCAGCAAAAAACTCGTTTATGCATAATCTTTTATGAAAATGTATAATTTTTGCTCACCAATATTTATCTCGGACAGAGAGTTTACATAAGGAGTTATTTATAAATATTAGTACCAGACGTGCACCTTGAATTCTTTTCTGCATCTCGGGCAGGTTGCGTTGTGCTTACCCTTTCGCCTGGGAAATCGCAACGTTGCTTTGCAATACGGGCATTTCTTATAAACATGGTCCTTGTCGTTAAAGCGTGCCTTAAAATTGTTAAAGCTTTTTTTAGCGCTGTTTTTCCATATCAAAAATTTTGCATTTTCCTTTTGTCTTGCCGATATGTTTTTTGAAAACGCCCTGAAAAGCGAGTAGATGAGAATTATCCATTGAATAAGATATAACGCCTCCGAATGAAAGAAAGCGTTTATTACCATCACTATCAAAAGCAGAATTATGAGGAAGCGGTAAAGGTCATCCATGCCGTAGCGCCCCATCATAAACTGGGAAAATTTATATCTGAGTTTGTTAAACAAAGCTATCACTCCTTCAAGGAGATTATATTACAAAAAAGGAAATCATTCAATAGACTTAACAGAAAGTTTTAAAAAAGGTAAAAAAACAAGCAATAAACCAATAAAGGTCTATTGCTTGTTGAATTTTTATTCAGCCATTGCTATGATTTCGCCGGCACTCTTAGATGCTTTTGTCAGGAACTCGTAGAAATCAACGTCGGGCTTGGGGAAAAGCTCAACGGTGATCGCTCCGTCGTAGCCAAAGCTCTTGAGAACGGGCATTGCCTTCTTATAATTTGTGTGACCCTCAAGAAGAGCACAGAACTCGCCACCGCTATGCGTAGCATTGTAATTGCGTCTGAAATCCTTGATGTGAATTTTAACGATGTCGTTGCCGATAACGTCAAGCCACCATTCAGTTTCGGAAAACTCAATTACGTTGCCCATATCAAAGTAGATACCTACGTTTTTGTCGTTAATGCCGTCAAGAACGTATCTTACGTCCATAGGAGAGGAGAAGAAGTTGTTCCATACGTTTTCAAGACCTATTTTGATACCTGACTGTGCAATCTCGTCCTTCAAGCTGCGGAATACTGCAATAGTGTTGTCGAAGCTTGCTTTAAGACCGATTTCCTTGTCAACAGAGGTAACAACGAGAATTGCCTCGGCACCGATAGCCTTTGCACAGTAGATCTGCTTTCTGAGAACCTTCAGTGCTTCAGCTCTGTCTTCCTCGTTTTTGCTTGCGAAAGGAGGAATAGTCCAGTAAAGACCTGTAGATACACTCTGCACCTCGATGCCGTACTTTTCAATGAGAGCTTTAACATTTGCCAATTCCTCATCGGTAGTATTGAGAGAGAAGGAATGGAGGGATTTACCGGGCTCGTCAACGTTGAACTCTACTGCCTCGAATCCGTATTCCTTTGCTGTTTTGAGAACCTGCTCAAAATCCATGTCTGCGGGGAACGCCCAAGCGTTAATTGACTTTTTCATAATAATCTCCTTTATGTAATCTAAATTATAAACGTTTCGCTTTTATATTTGCCTAAATGAGAATCGTCGGAAAATCTTACTATCTCTCCCTTACCGTCCTCGTAAACGACCTCGGTGATAGAACAATTATTCGGTACGGGTGTAGTGTTGAAAGTTTTGGCGTCCATACCTGCGAGGTAGGAGGGGATTGCTTTAATGACACCGCCGTGGCAAGCAACGAGAACCGTAAGACCCTTTACTTCTTCTGCTAAAGCATCAAGGGTGGAGCCTACTCTTTTGATGAAATCTCTTGCGTGTTCTCCGTCGGGCATATCGAGGTTGAATGCATCCTCATCCCAAAGCCTTTTTTCTTCCGGGTATTGCTTTTTGAATTCTTCAAAGGACAAGCCCTCTAATTTTCCTGCATACCACTCAATAAATCCGTCAAGCTTCGTTATTTGCATTCCTCTGTCTCTTGCAAAGGGGAGGGCAGTATCATAGGCTCTCGAAAGCGGACTGGAAAAAATTTTGTCGACGTATAGGTCTCGGAGAGCGATTGCAGCCTCCTCCGCCTGCTTTCTGCCAAGCTCTGTCAGCGGTACGTCAAGATGCCCCGCGAAATATTTTTCTGTATTGGCGACGCTTTGTCCGTGCCTCAAAAATAAGATTGTCGTTTTCATTTTCATACCTCATTATAACCTTTAAAACTGTCAAATTCTATTAACAAATCAACGAGATTTATGGATATATCAACTATACATAATTATATTACAACCGTCTTTTATTGTCAAGTTAAAAATGGATTTGTGCATTATGTAAGAATTTAATAAAAAATTTAAAATACTATTGACAATTAGTGTCGAATTAGTTACAATACTATTGTATTGTAATTTATTTACATAACATTATTAGCCAAAAAGGCAAGGAGAAAAGAAAATGAAAAAGTTCTTATCTATCATGTTGGTTCTTGCTCTTGCTCTTACAATGTGCATTAGCTTTGTAGGATGTAACGATGAGACAAAGACTAACGACGAAGCAGACAACGGTGTTGTTAAGGCTGACGACATCAAGGTTGGATTTATCTTCCTTCACGATGAAAACTCAACCTACGACAAAAACTTCATCGACGCAGCTATCGCAGTTCAGAACAAGCTCGGTCTTACCAACGATCAGGTAATTATGGTTACCGGTATTCCCGAAGGCTCTGAGTGCTACGACGCAGCAATCGACCTTATCGACCAGGGCTGTACACTTATTTTCGCTGACTCATTCGGTCACGAGCCCTTCCTTCTTGATGCAGCTCGCGAGAATCCTGACGTTCAGTTCTGCCACGCAACAGGTACAATGGCACACACTGCAGGTCTTGCAAACTTCCACAACGCATTCGCTTCTATCTACGAAGGCAGATACCTCGTTGGTATCGTTGCAGGTATGAAGCTCAACGAGATGATCGATGCAGGTACAATCACTGCTGATCAGGCAAAGATGGGTTACGTAGGCGCTATGCCTTACGCAGAGGTTAAGTCCGGTCTTACCGCATTCTACCTTGGCGCAAAGTCTGTAT
>JAZSLY010000165.1:0-4744 GCA_045535585.1 Eubacteriales bacterium | reverse complement strand
TGCAAGAGGGGCAAAGGAGAGGGAATATATCCGTACCCTTGCCGCCAATAACGCAATAAACGAAGCGAGAGTGGAAGCGCTGAAGCTATAAAGCTATTCTAATTTTTCACCCCTCCGAATAAGATAGAATAAAGCTTATTCGGAGGTAGTGAAAATGAAGAGATGGGAAAAATTCAAGCCCTACAAAATAACCTTTATAGTCTTTTTTGCTCTGTTGACCGTATCTTTTTCCCTTGGCGTATATCTGTTTTTATCGGGCACTGCGGCGTGGCATATTCCCGCCGTGTGCAAAAGAATAATCAATTACTGCGATGGCTCCGCCGCCGCACTCATATTTGAGCTGACCTTCTTTATCACGGTCTTTATATCGGGTCCCACTATTTACGCCCCTGCCGTTTCTTTTTTATCCGTTTTTGTATACGGCGTATTTCAGGGGTTTAGAATATCTATGGGGCTTGGTGCACCGCTTGTTACCCTTTTGATTGATATTTTATTTACGTTTTGTATTTCTTACCTTTTGGTAATCTATTCCACCTTCGTGACCCTGACCTGCCTTAAAATATTCAGGGACACCAAGGACGAGAAAAAAGAGGAGCTTTTTGACGGAGTTTTGTTCCGTGCAGGGCGTTTTTGCTCTATCTTCAATCTTCGTTACCTTGCAAGCTACGTAATGTTCTTTACAGTATTCGTTTTGCTTGTCTCGGCATTTTCGTTTTTAAAAGGCTTTCTCGTTTCATTATAAAACATAAGGAGACCATATGAAAAAAGGATTTAAATTCGTTGACTATTCCAAGCCCGGACGGGGTGTTGCCAAGGGAAGTGGCGCAAACTTTACCTTCCTTGGCTTCTTCAAGCTGGTGAAGAGAAAGTTTTTCGACTTATCCAAGGTGAATATGCTTTGGATATTGGCGAATTTCCCTCTGCTTTTCGGCTTCGTTGCTCTGTCGGGTAATTTCAATATAGAGTTTTCCACACCTGCCGACCCCCTTTATCCCATAGTGAGCGGTGCGGGGCTCATTGGCGGTGACACCCCTGCCTTTATGGCGCTTTTCGGGGTTATCGGCAAGAACGTGACGTCAAGCTACGCAGGACCCGTGGCAGAGGTGCTCTACGCCCTAACTGCCCTTGCCGTCCTCACCTTCGGCTTTGCCAATACGGGTATGGCGCTGGTGCTCCGTAACCACGCAAGAGAGGAATACACCGACGCCTTTCACGACTTCTTTGCAACTATAAAGAAAAATTTCTGGCAGGCGCTCTTGCTTGGCATAATAGACCTCGCTCTCACGGCGGTGGTAGTTTACGACGTGCTCTTCTTCAGGCTTCAGGCGACACTCAGCTTTATGAACAGTATGCTCTATTTCTTCAGCATCTTCCTTTTACTTCTGTGGGTGGTTATGCATTTTTATATGTATCAGCTTCTCGTTACCTTCAAGCTCTCCACCTTCAAGATACTCAAGAATTCCTTCATCTTCTCCCTTATCGGCTTGAAGAGGAATATCGTGGGGCTTTTGGGCGTGGTGCTTATAGTAGCGCTGAACGTTGTAATCTATATCTATTTTCTGCCACTCGGCGGTATTCTGCCCTTCTTTATCACCATAGCTCTCGCATGCTTTGCAGGCGTTTATGCAGCCTACCCCAATATCAAAAGGATTATGATAGACCCATACTACAAGTCGGACGATCACCTGCAGGATAAGACGCCCGAGGACGAAACAATATTCCGTGACAGAGGTTAACATTATGGATAAATTAACACCGAGAATTGCTTTTATTGCTATTATAGGCTGTCCCAACGTGGGCAAGTCCACACTCCTGAACAAGCTTTTGGGAGAGAAGGTGGCGGCGGTTTCAAAGAAGCCCCAGACCACGAGAACAAGAATTACGGGTATCCTCACCCGTGAAAATACACAGTACGTTTTCCTTGACACCCCCGGTATGCACAAGCCGAAAACAAAGCTTGGCGACAGTATGGTGAAGGCTATCAACGGCGCCGTATGCGACGTGGACGCCGTCCTCTTCGTTACCGAGGCGAAAAAGGAAATCACCTCAATCGAGCGGGGTATGCTTGACCGTCTTTCAAAGGGCGACGCCCCCGTAATACTCCTTATCAACAAGACCGACGCCACGAGTAAGGGTGATATTCTTACCACTATCGACCTTTTCTCAAAGGAATACAATTTTGCGTCTGTCATTCCTATCAGCGCCGAAACGGGCGACAACGTGGAGATTATCTTCGACGAGCTGGAGCCCTATATTGCCGAGGGAGATTGGTTTTTCCCGTCGGATATGTTCACCGACCAGCCCGAAAGAGTTATCGTGGCGGAGATAATCCGTGAGAAGATGCTCCGTCTCCTTGACGACGAGGTGCCTCACGGCACTGCCGTTGTGATAGAGGATTTCAAGGACGTGAGGGGTCACCTCATCGACGTGCGTGCAGAGATATTCTGCGAAAAGGAAGGACACAAGGGCATTATTATCGGCAAGGGTGGCGCTATGCTTAAAAAGATTGGCACCTACGCCCGTGAGGACCTTGAGGAATTCTTCGGCACTAAGGTCAACCTCAATCTGTGGGTAAAGGTCAAGGAAAACTGGCGCGACAGCGTTGCAAGTATTACTAATTTCGGACTCAATTCCGATATTTAAATTATGGAACAGAAAATTCTGGGCTTAATTCTCAAACAGACTAAATTCGGCGAAGCCCACGCCTACGTAACTGCGCTGACGGAGGAGGGGCTTGTTACCTTCCTTGCCTACGGTATTCAAAGCAAAAAGAAAAAAAGCTTCGTTGCGTGTCAGCCCTTTACTCTCACCGAGCTGATTTTGCAAAAGAAGGGGGACACGCTTTCCCTCAAGGAGTGCGACACAGTCCGTCACCTCATAAGTCAGGGGGTTGACTTCGAGGGGCTTACCCTTGCCAACTATATCGTGACTATGGCAGGGGAGACCGCCTTTGACGTGGAGGACGCACCCGGTATTCTTAAAATAACCTCGGTGTCTCTTGATGCTATAAATAAAAAAAGCGCACCCTGCAATATAATCAAGGCGGTGTTCGAGCTTTGTCTTTTGTCGGCTCTCGGCTTTGCCCCCGACCTGAGCCTTTGCACACGGTGCTCTTCACCCGTAGACAGCGGACTTTTCTCGGCAAGAGAGGGAGGCGTCAAATGCGAGAGGTGCTCGGCTCTGTCTAAGGTTGGCGGTATACGCACAGATGCAGAGCTACTCCGTGCTATGCGTCACCTTTTGGCTCTGGACGTCAAGTCGGCGCTGGGTATACGCTTCACAGAGCCTTCGCAGGAGAGGGCGTTTTGCACTATTGCAGAGGAATTTTGCATAGAACAGCTTGACTCCGCGCTGGGCGCTTTGAAATTTTACAAGGAAAACTTAAAGAATTTTTAAGGTAAAAAAATGAGTATAAAAAAAATACAAGAGGAGGCGTTTTCACACGCCGCCACGGCTCTCGAATACAATAAAATATTAGAGCTCTGGACGGCTAGGGCAAGTCTTGAGGGCGCAAGGGAGAAAATTTTATCTACCCTTCCCGTGACAGACCCCCACACCGTCAAAAGACTCCTTTCCGAGACCGACGAGGCAAGAAGGCTGATTGATATAAAGGGCGCACCCTCCTTTTGCTCGGTGCGCAGCGTTACCGACTCGGTTGAGAGGGCGGGGAAGGGCGCAATGCTGACGATAAGCGAAATTTTGAATATAGGTCAGCTCTTTTCGGCAGTCAAGGGACTGCGTGCCTGGAGTGCATCGGTAGGCGACGGCATCCTCTCGGAGCGCTTTTCGCTTCTGACTCCCGACCGTGAGCTTGACGAGGCTATCAGGAACACCTTCGTTTCGGACGATACTATATCCGACCACGCCTCCGACAAGCTTTTTGAGATAAGACGGAAAATAAGGGGCGCGTCGGGCAGAGTAAGAGACGCTCTCCAGAAATATATCACCTCTCCCTCCTTTACCAAGTACCTGCAGGACAACATCATTACTATGCGAAATTCAAGGTACGTTCTGTCGGTAAAGGCGGAGTGCAAGAACAATATCAGAGGACTCGTTCACGACACCTCGGCGTCGGGCTCAACCGTATTTATCGAGCCTACTGCGGTGGTGGAGCTGAATAACGAAATAAGAGTGCTGGAAAGTGACGAGCAAAGGGAAATAGAGCGAATTCTCTACACCATTTCAAGTATGATTTCGGCAAAGAGCGAGGTAATTCTCCTCAATTACGACATTCTCGTGTCCCTCGCCTTTATCTTTTCAAGAGCAGAGCTTGCCATTTCTATGCGAGCGGTTATGCCGAGGATAAACGACGAGAGGAGAGTAAAGCTCATTGGCGCACGCCATCCCCTCATCGACGCCGAAAAGGTGGTTCCCATCAACATCGGCGTGGGAGAAGGGTACGATACCCTCGTTATCACGGGACCCAACACGGGTGGTAAAACGGTGTCCCTAAAAACCATAGGACTCTTTTCTATGATGGCGCAGACGGGACTTTTGATACCTGCGGAGGAGGAGTCGGAAATATGCGTTTTCGACAATATTCTTGCCGATATCGGCGACGAGCAGAGCATAGAGCAATCGCTGTCCACCTTTTCGTCCCATATGGTCAACACCGTCAGAATTATCAATAAAATAACGCCCAAAAGCCTCGTGCTCTTCGACGAGCTTGGGGCAGGCACCGACCCCGTTGAGGGCGCGGCGCTGGCTATGGCAATACTTGAAAGCGTCAAGGAAAAGGGCGCTC
>JAZSLY010000136.1:0-23021 GCA_045535585.1 Eubacteriales bacterium | reverse complement strand
GAATTATACGCAATCATATCGGGTACGTTTTCGGCGTAGGGTGCTGTTCCCAAAAAGCCCCAGGCAACGCCGACGGACGTCATTCCTGCCCTCTTCGCCGTTTGTATATCCACGGCAGAATCGCCAATAAAGGCACACGCCTCCGGCTTTATGCCAAGACGCTCTGCAATAGCAAGGGTAGAGTCGGGCGCGGGCTTATGCGGATATTCGGGAAGATATCCGTTTGCAACATCAAATATATCGGGCAAAAGAGTATCCACAATCTCACGCACGTGTCGGTTATCCTTATTGGAGAGCACCGCAAGCTTGACTCTCCTGTTTTTTATTTCCTTCAGGGCATCAAGAAGTCCGTCGTAGACATAGGTGTGAACGATAAGGTGACGGTCGTACCAGCTTCTGTAATACTCCAGCACCTCATCCACTCTTTCCTCCGAGGTCTCGCCACTCGGCATAGCCCTCTTAATCAAGGTGCGTGCTCCATTGCCTATAAAGGTAACTATTTTTTCGTTACTGTGAACGGGGTAATGAAAATGCGCCATTGCCGCATTTACCGAGTCGGCAATATCCTCGGCGGTATTCACAAGAGTTCCGTCCAAATCAAATATTAAAAGCTTTTTATTGGTGATAGCGTTCATAATTCTTCCCGTTTATAATGTGATGTCATCCAGAGGCTTGGTGAAGGAGTCAAGATAATTGTCGATAAAATATCTCGCTTCGGGCAAATCAATTTCGTTAAGCTGGGCTTTAAGCGAGCGCTCGGCACAAATGAACTCTCGGTTTGAAACCGACAGCTCGTCAAGGCACTTGATATAGGCGCAAAGCTTGTCTGCCGCCTTGATTATCTTCTTCTCCTCCTCGGTCACCTGAATCAAGGATTTATATTCGTCGGTGACGTCGTCGGCAAGAAGCCCCACAAGTATACCCTCCGCTACCCTTTCAATGTTCTTGTAAGCGTTCTTTATGTCGGAGTTGTAATACTTGACGGGGGTAGGTAAATCGCCCGTCAGAATTTCGCTCATATCGTGGTAAAGAGCAGAGGTGGCAATTTTGTTGGCATCGTAGCTCTTGCCATATCTTTTGTTTCCTATAACCGCAAGGCAATGGGCAACTATTGCAACCTCATAGCAATGCTCGCTCAGGGTTTCGTGAGAAAGGTTTCTCATCAAGCCCCAGCGGTTTATATCCTTCTGGCGAAAAAGCAGAGCCAGAAAATCTCCCGTTCTATCCCTCATTTTGAACATTCCTTTTTGAATTATTGTACTTATCTTGCATTCATTATAACACAATGAGAATACTTTTTCAAGGCTTGTGTTGCTTTTTTGCAACTTTTATTGTATAATCATTGTAGTCGAAAATAAGGTTCTTTCAAATACCGATTTTTGCCTTTTCGGCTAAAAAACAAGGCTTGGAGTTATTTATGTTTTTACCGATTAACAGAGAGGAAATGCTTGACAGAGGGTTGAGGGAAGTAGATTTCGTTCTTGTGTCAGGGGATGCTTACGTTGACCACCCCACCTTTGCCGCCGCAATCATTTCGAGGGTATTGGAAAAGGATGGCTACACCGTAGGAATACTGGCGCAGCCCGATTGGAACGACCCGCACTCGTTTGAAGAGTTTGGCAAGCCGAGGCTTGCATTCCTTGTTTGCAGCGGAAACCTTGACTCTATGGTGGCTCATTACACTTCCTCGAAGAAGAAGAGAAACTACGACTACTATTCTCCAAACGGCGAAATCGGCAAGCGTCCCGACCGTGCAGTTATCGTTTACTCCAACAAAATAAGGGAGGTATACGGCGACGTTCCGATAATAATCGGCGGAATAGAGGCGTCGCTGAGGAGATTTGCCCATTACGATTATTGGGACAACCGAGTAAGAAACAGTATTCTCGTGGATTCGGGCGCTGATATACTCATTTACGGAATGGGCGAAAAGGCAACTCTTGAAATTGCAAAGCTGCTGGACCGCGGTGTGCCCGTCGGAAAAATTAAAAACATCCGAGGCACCTCGGTTATGGTGGAGAGAGGATATACTCCCAAGGGAGATTTTGAATTTTTAGGCGAAATAGAGGATATAAAGACCGACAAGGAGCTTTACGCAGAGGTTTTTGCGAAGCAATATAAAAACTGTGACAGTATAAGCGGAAAGACGCTTATGGAGGGCTATTCCAAAAGAGTGCTCCTGCAAAACCCTCCGATGCCTCCCCTCTCAAGAGAGGAGCTTGACCGAGTATACGACCTCCCCTACGAAAGAGACTTTCATCCCTATTATAAAAAGCTGGGCGGTATTCCTGCCATTGCCGAGGTTAAATTCTCCATAACGCACAACAGAGGGTGCTTTGGTGCGTGTTCGTTTTGCGCCATTGCCTTTCATCAAGGACGCTCGGTGCGCTCACGCTCTATCGAATCCTGCGTAAAGGAAGCGAAGGCACTGACGAAGCTTCCCGATTTCAAGGGATATATCCACGACGTTGGCGGACCCACCGCGAATTTCAGGCTTCCTGCCTGCAAAAAGCAGTTGGAGTCGGGTGTATGCACCGACAAGAGATGCCTCTCGCCAAAGCCCTGCAAGAACCTTACGGTTGACCACACGGAGTATCTGGAGCTTTTGCGACGGATAGAGGCAGTTGACGGCGTGAAAAAGGTGTTTATCCGTTCGGGTATCAGGTTTGACTATATAATGCTAGACAAGGACGACGCATTTTTCAAGAAGCTGGTACGAGACCACGTATCAGGACAATTAAGGGTAGCGCCCGAGCACAATTCCAACAACGTACTAAAGCTTATGGGAAAGCCCGATATTGAGATTTATAATAGCTTTTGCGCTAAATTCACGAGACTGTCACGGGAGTGTGGGAAGGAGCAATACGTGCTCCCCTACCTGATGTCGAGTCACCCCGGCTCTACAATGGAGGACGCCGTTAAGCTATCGGAATATATCAAAAAAGAGCATTTGCCGAGTGAGCAGGTGCAGGACTTTTATCCCACCCCCTCCACCGCATCTACCTGTATGTTCTATACGGGTATAAACCCTTTTACCAAGGAGAAGGTTTACGTGGCGAAGGACTATCGGGAAAAGGCACAGCAAAGAGCCCTGCTGCAGCCGACCAAAAAGTCCGAAGGCGTTAGGAAAAATAGGGGCTTAAAGTCAAAAACGCACAAATCAACCACAAATAAGTCCAAAAAAGCCCATTGACAGTTTTTGTGCAAATTGCTATACTGAAATTGCCTTAAAAAGAAAGGTAATTATTTTAGCGAGGAGAAAAAAATGAAGTTAAGAGACAGATTTTGGCTTTGGGGTCATCCCGAAGGACGCTACAACAATAACATTGACGATTACGGTTGCCCCGATGAATCGAGAATGACACCTATGGAGGGTTGTCTTTATCTCGGCATCTCAAAGACCTTTATGGTACCAGTATCGTGGAAAGTTAACCGCCGTCAGTACAACAAATCCTTCAAGACTCTGCGTGAGGTAGGTTGGGAATTCACAAGACATATGGATACTCCCGAGCAGATCTACGACTACATAAACGAGGCGAAGGAATTCACCAACATCAGCTGCGTAGTATTTGACGACTTCAAGGGAATAATGAAGGACCAGAACCTTCCCGAGCTTAACGAAAAGCTTCGTTGGATAACGGACAAGATGCATAACAACGACGTAAAGAAGCTTGATTCATGGATGGTTCTTTACAACCACGAGTACGGAATTGACGAAAAGGCTGATGCGGAGTTCCAGGACACAATGGATATTTTCGACGGAATTATTATGTGGAACTGGTATGAGTCACAGTATAAAGAAATCCCCGAAAAGTTTGAGATTTTCAAAAAGCTGACCCCCAAGAACAGAAGACTGTTCGGCTGTTACCTTTACAACTTCGGTGAAAGCAGACAGGCAACGGGCGAGGCGGTTAAGTGGCAGCTTGACTTCTACCGCGAGAGAATACTTGCAGGCGAGGCAGAGGGTGTTGTTCTTCACACCAATACAATGGCTGACCTTGACTACGAGGCGTATGACGCTTGTCTTGAATGGCTGGCAGAGCACGGCGACGAAGAGGTTCCCGAGTTATAAAGATAAAAATTTCAAAGGACTGTAAACCGTTTGGTTTTACAGTCCTTTGTTTTTATTTACTAGGAAATTGCATTAAAACAGACCTCGCCGTTTTTCTTTGTTTAGGTAAAAAACGCATTACGATAGGCGAGATATGCCAGCGGCTGCTAGCCGCTTTTTTATGATAACTTATTTAAAAATTCAATAGGGTCTGAAACGTCGGTGTCGCCGTCCTTTTTAGGCTCGGTAATGGAGAAATACGGGTTGAGGTAAACTCCGTCAATATTGATTGCGAAAAACGCCTCGGTTCTTGAAATGCTGAAGCCCTGTGGGTCGGCATTTCCGAGAATTGCGCCTGCCTCTACCCTATCGCCCACGGAAAGAGAAAGGGTGTCAAGATGACCGTATACGCTCTTGAAGCCAAAGCCGTGCTCTATTATAACGGTATTGCCAAAAGCCGTAGTAGTACCCGAGAAGGCAACGGTGCCATCCGCTATCGAATACATAGGAAGCGCGTCAACGGCAACGGATTTAACGTAATGAATACCGAAATTCTGATTTTCAAGGACGGTGCCGTCAATCTTCATCTTGTTGGAATATGACGGAGAGGAAACCCAATACTGCTCTGCTCCGTTAATGAATTTCTTAACAGGTGATGAAACGCCGTTAAACCAAGCTCCAGTAGTGTCTACAATATCAAAAGCGGTGGCTGTTTCATTGGAAAATGCGCTCAAAGCGTTGTCGTACTCGGTAGCGCCCTCGGAGTGAACGAAGGACACGTTAACCGCGCTTATAGTCTTTTCGGTAACGGTCAAAGGAATTGAAATGGCGTTTCTTTCGGTCTTTACAGAGATGGTATATTCCCTGCTCTTCGTATTCATCGGTACGGGAACGAGAAGCAGGTAGCCGTCCTTATATTCACGGGGAGTCAGCCTCTCTGCACCTTCGATATCGGTGGTTACGTCAAGGGTCTCGCCAAGCGCGTTTGTGATAGTTACGTAGACTGCACCGCCTGCGGTAACCTTTTCATCGCTGATTTTATACTCGGCTCTCTTGTCGTAGAAAAAGTTGACGGTGTAAGATGCCTCGCCGTAATAAAGCGGGCTTGATTCCTTGTACCACTCGGCAGTAATTACTGCGCTGAGATCTCCTTCCTTATCGTAGGAAAAAGGTACGGCGTCATCCAAAAGTCCGTCGTATATCAGGGCGGTATCGTCGTATATCTTTATATTGTACCAATCGGGTGCAACGTCAAAGTCGAAATCAAAGCCGTCGTTGGCAAGCACCGATATTGACTCCTGATTGCCGTCGGAAGCATCATTCTCCACGTGGCAGAAGCTTTCGTCCGCCAAGAGATACCACCAGCTTGCATCGTTGGATTTTATAGTAAAGAGCGCGTCTCCGTTTGTGAAGGACAAAACGGGCACGGAGCTATTTCTGTATACGTTGCTTGCATCGTTAAGGAGAAGAAACTCCTTGGCGTATTCCTTCTGTATGCGGTACCAGTTGCCGAGAGCATCAAAGGCAAGGCAATTCTTCACGTCGGCGTTAAGGCAGAGGTAGTACACGACGTCGCCCGTAACCTTTTCAAAATGAAGCTCGTAAACCGAGTGCACGCTTTCGTCAAGGGTCTGCTTTTCAATAGCAACGATATTGTCAACAAAGTCGAGGAAAAATTCCTTATCATCCTTGGTATACTCTATCCTCTCCCCGTCGGGAGCAACGATGGCAACTGTGGAAACGTTTTCGGGGGTGAAGCCGTCACCCGTTGCCGTCAAAAGCCAGATTCCGCCTATAATAGCAGGTAAAAACAATGCTAAAATAAATATCAACTTTTTGTTCATCACAGTATAACTCTCCCCACGACTCTCAAGTCGTCGCTTTCCAGTATCTCGATGGGCTTATATTTGGTATTTACCGAAACGAGTCGGCAGCCGCCGCTTGTATACTCAAGGCGCTTGCAAAGGCTTTCTCCGTTCAGGACGAAAACGCCTATATCGCCCGACTCCAGACTGTCCTGCCTTTTAACCCAGACAACCGACAAGTCCTCGATAAGCGGTGACATACTGTCTCCGCTGATTTTTATACCGAAATTTGCTTCCTCGGGCGCATCTGCCTTAACAAGAGAATAATCGTCCGCCAAAATCGGAAGAGGCTCTCCTGCCGCCGCAGGTGACATATACACGGGAATTCGTCTGACTCTTTCACGAGAGAGTGTCGCACCCTCGTTTCTGACACGGGACGCCTCGTAGCCTGCCATAGCCTGCAAGGAGCCACGACCTCTGTCGTCAATAAGACGGTAGTTTTCAATCAGCTGAATTTCGCTGTCGCTCAATTCCATTCTCTTGTCGCTTTTGCCCGTTCTATCGTCAAAGACCAAGTCCTCTACCGCCACGTCAAGATACTCTGCAATCTTAAATATGGTTGCAAGTCTGGTTGCGTCCGAGTCTCTTTTCAGCATACTGTCAAGGGTGGTATAAGGGATACCTGCAGCCTTGGCAAGCTGTGCCTTGGTCTTCCTTTTTTCTTTAAGCAATTTTATAACTTTTTTGTTGAATCCCATTTTTCGACTTCCTTCGTCATTTTATAACATATAATAACACAGAAGTAGAGAAAAGTAAAGCAAAATTATGAAATTGCGTAATTATTTGTGCATTTTTACTCAAAATCACCTGGTTTTTTTGCCTTCAAAGTACCTTCTTAGCTCCAAAACGTCGTTTTGAGTAACGCGGGGAACGCCCAAAATCTCCTCGTCGCTTGCTTCCGACAGAGCCTTCACCGTCTTGAAGCGTCCCATCAACGCCTTTGCCTTTTTAGGACCTATTCCCTTTATGCCCTCGATAGAATAATGCGAAACCGCTTTTCTGCGCTTGTTGTCCATAGCCCCGAAGGTGAAGCGGTGGATTTCCTCCTGAATGGAATAAATGAAATTGAATATACGGGAATTATGCGCGATAGAGATTTCCCCTTCCCCGTCGCAAAGCGTTCTGGTTTTGTGGTGGGAATCCTTTACCATACCATAAACGCTTATATCAAGTCCGTTGTCCTCTATTACCTTTTTAACTACGGAGACGTGATTGTTACCGCCGTCAACGAGAATGAGGTCGGGCAGAGACCAGGTGTCCGCACTTCCCTTTTCGCGCACCTCTTCTATATACCTCTTGCACCTTCTGTCTATTGCCTCCGCCATAGAGGAATAGTCGTCCTGACTTTCATTCTTGATATTGAAAAGCTTATATCTCTTTTTGTAAAACGCACCGCGCCTGACACAAATCATTCCTGCGGTGATATATTCGTCTCCGCTATTAGAAATATCGTAGGCTTCAATTATTTCAGGAAGCACCTCGAGGTGCAAAATTGAGGCAAGCTCGAAAAGCTTTTCGTCGGTTTTGCTCTCTACGTTTCTGTTGTGGAGACAATATTCTCTGGCGTTTTCCGCCGCCATTTCTATGGCACGGCGCATAGTGGCTTTTTCGGGGTATATAAATTTTACGTTCCTTTCAAAGCTTGTTGCAAGAAATTCTCTTAACAAATCAAAGGAGTCGGAATAAAGCTCCTTCGGGAAAAGAATTTCACGGGGAACGTAGTCACGCTTTTTGTAGTATTCACCGATAAAGTGGGCAAAGGTATCGCTATCCAATATCTCGTCGCCCGAAAAGAGAAATCTTTCGCTGTCTATTATTCTGCCGTCTCTTACCACCGTGACGGCGATGCAAGAGGAGATATCGTCGGAAAATACGCCGAACACGTCCCTCTCCACCTTGTCCTCAAAGAGTATCTTCTGGTGCTGACGAAGGTTTTTGATAGAGGATATCAAATTTCTTGCCTCTATTGCCTCTTCGAATTTCAGCTCCTCGGCAAGAGACTCCATTGAGCGCTCCAGCTCCTTTATAACTCCTTCGTAGTCGTGCTTCAAGAAGGCAATAACCGATTTTACGGTCTCGGCGTATTCCTCACGGGATATTTTGCCCGTACACAGTCCCTTGCATCTGTTGATATGATAATTAAGGCAGGGGCGGGACTTGCCGAAATCCTCGGGAAAGCTCTTCTTGCACACGGGAAGCTTGAAAAGCTTGCTGACGGTATCAATAATGGCGTAAACAGCAGACGATGAGGAATAAGGTCCGAAAAACAAATCGCTTTTAGTGCGTTTAACGTTAAGCGAGCGCACCATAGAGAGTCTTGGAAACTCCTCGGACATAGTAAGCCTTATATAAGGATAACTTTTATCGTCCTTCAGGCGTATATTGAATTTTGGGGAAAAGAGCTTTATCAGCTCGTTTTCAAGCACGAGTGCCTCGTTTTCCGTGTCGGTAAATACACATTCAAAATCCTGCACGTTCTCCACCATTTTCTTGGTTTTGGGTGAATGTGTTTTGAAATTCTGAAAATATTGTGACACTCTGTTTTTAAGAGCCTTGGATTTACCCACGTAAATTACTTTTCCGTTTTTGTCAAGCATTTTATAAACGCCGGGCATATTAGGCAAAAGGCGTGCCTTGACAAGAAGCTCTTCTATTCTCGAATTTTCCAAAATAACCTCCGATAAAAAGCGGTTTAATGCAATTTCCTGACAGATAAAAAATAAAACCGCTGTTCAAAATGAACAGCGGCAGATACCGTCAATCAACGAAGCCCTTAATGATAAGTGTGGAAAGCCCATCTATTGCCTCTTGCTCATCGATACCGTCAGCAATAAGCTTAACGTCGGACCCCTTTATAATACCAAGGGATAAAACGCCAAGTAAGCTTTTCGCATTTGCCCTTCTGTCTCCACATTCTATCGAAACAGCCGCCTTATAGGTGTTAGCTTTTTGAATAAAATACGTGGCGGGTCTTGCATGTAAGCCAACGCTATTAGTTACGGTGACATCTTTGGTAACCATGTTTTATCGCTCCTAAATTTTAATCATAAATAACTATTTATTGAAATTATATCAAAATATTTAACGAAAATCAATAGATTATTTTACCAAGCTAAAAGTTTTATGAAAAATAAACAGATTTTACGATTAATTTTGATAATTTTGTTCATTTTAAACAATTAATTAGTAGCAATTTGTTTATTATATGCATCCGTTACTTCTAAATTAAACGATAATTTATCGGTATATGCAGAAATCCTTTTTCCTGCCGCAACGAAATAACTGCCACCCAGCATACATCCCTCGTCGGTTTTTCTGCCCTTACATTCTACCGTAAGGAAAAGGTCTATTCTGTCGGGTATATAAGTTTTCGTAATGCTTCCGTCGTTCAAGGAAATGTACGCCTCTGCAGGTTGGGAGCTTTTTTCCACGATTGTGCCAAGGAGCTTATCGTCACTGTCGTGATAAAGCTCGTCTCCGATATATATCTTATCGAAGGATGCCTCCTGAACGTTGGTTATCTTTACGGTGTAGGTTATTATTTCGTTTGAACGAAGCGCAACAAGGCTGTTTTTCAAGCCGCTTCTGAAGCCTATCGCTACCACCGCCGCAATAATTACGAGAATTATGGTAAGGTCCATAGCGTTGAATTTTATACGAGCGTTATTTTTCATAATTACGCCTCCCTTTCGAGCTCAACGATATTGATGCAATATCCTTCGCCCACAAAATTAGGAACTCTGAAATAAACGAGTCTGCCTACAACAAGGTTAAATGCGTTGATGCTATACCCCTCGGCACTCTTTTTGAAGGTGTCCTTTATCGTTACCTTGACGTTATAATATTCGTGTGTTTCTTCGTCGTCGATATTTACAACGGGATATTCCTCCAGGAACATCTCACCCGTTTCCATATTGGTTGCAACGTTATAGGCGGGGGCAACCTCGATATTTACTATCTCTCCTATCTGTTGGTCACGCACGGTTTCCACAGCACCGTCGCCAAGATGAATTTTGTCAACGTAATCCTTGTGCACGGTTTTAAGCTCTACCGTATATTCTATGTCCACGTAGGACGCAGACTCTACCTCGTTTCTTGCGCTGACGTAATAATACATAACCACGCCGATAGCAATAACCGCAAGAATAATAAGAACATCAATAATATTGAATTTATATTTCGTTTGTTTTGCAGTACTCATTTTACTCCTCCACTACATCATTTCTGTTTCTTTTGTTTCGGGCTTTAAAATATTGATTGCCGCAGATGCGACTCCTATCATCATCCAGAAGAATGCAAATACTCTGTAATTGTACCATACGTAGTCGGTAAGTCCCTGAACGAGAATTGCCATAAGTCCGCAGGCGATAGCGCCGACGATAAGACTCATCTCACGGCTTTTCGAGTCCTTCAGGAAGGTGAACACCTTACAGAAGAAGAAAAACATTGTAGCAATAAATATGATAAAGCCGAATATTCCAAGCTCTAACAGTACCTGCAGGTAAAGATTATGGGAATGCGGAGCCGTTTCTATTCCGGCAAGTGCATATTCCGAATAAACGCTTTGGAAAGCGCCCGTTCCTATTCCTATTCCGCCGAAGAAATAGTCCTTTATCATTTTGGCGGACGCCTCCCAGATAAATACTCGGTAGGAGGTGGAGGTGTCGGTCATATTACCTATACTTGTAAATCTGTCTAAGATAGAGGATGGGATAATTGGGATTGCAAGAGGTAAAGAGAACAAGCCGAGGAAATAAAGGCTGATAGCTCTTTTATTCACTATGATAAACATAATGATGAATGCGAAAATGCATCCGAGCCACGCACCTCTTGACCAGGTATAAATCAGAGCCATACCGCCAAGAGCTACGGGAATCAGCGCCGTTGCCTTTTTGTTGAAATCCTTTGCTATCACAAAGAATGCAAATGCTAAAGGCAGGAGCATAATTAAATATTCGCCGAAAACGTTGGGGTTTTCAAAGGTGGAAACTACTCTCGTTTCAATCTCGGAGAACATATCCTCGTCGGTCCAGGTGGTATCGGGTGCGGCAAAGAAATTTTGATATATTCCGTAAAGAGAGCAGGCAGAAAACGCAACGATTACCGACAGAAGTGTTTTTTTCACAAGCTCTTTTGTTTTTATCAGGTTTACGATAAGGAAATAGGAAACCATAAAGCAGATAAAAACGCAGGCAGGCGGCAGGCTGGAGGCGGGGCTTACAGAGAATACACCGCCAAAGAATAAAAACAATGCGAAAATAAAGACGAATAAATCAAGAAGAGTAACCTTGAAGGAGCGCTTTCCACGCAAGAGCTTCACGATATAAGCAAAGAGAGTAAAGCCAATCTCGGCGCATATCAGCATCGTTGGCAGGAAAGGCAGGCTTGCAACGGTGACTATCATACTGATTTCAGGCTTCTGGAAGGCGATAACGAGATAGAGAAGCGCCACAATTCCCAAAACCACGTACAAGGGCGGTAAAAACACGGTAAAGCCACCCAAAAAGACTCCTGCAATAATCGGTACGGCTATATTGTCGGGAGTGCTATCCCGCATAACGTCGTGCTTGGTGTAGCCAAGGAAGCGTAAAATGCCGTTACCGACAACGCTTCCCGTCAGGGTGTGGCAGAATTGCTCCTTGGAGGAAAGCAAAGAGGTTGACATAAAGGCGAGCGCCGCCCCCTGCCACATATGAGTCAGGTTTGCGTCAAGATTAAGGTCGGAAAGGTAGCCCAGTACTCCTCGGAGTATAGAAATCAGGGCAACCGCCAAAAAAACGATTCCATAGGAACGGGTTTTAGTGCCCAGCAAATTTGAAACGAGCTTTTTAAAAAGAGTTGCAAAGGTACTGTTTTCAATTTTAGAGCCGATTGCATTCTTTATTAAAACTCTTTTCTTTTTGTTGGAGAAGAGCCTTTTCACGAATGAGCTTGAAAGGCTATGAGAGAGCGTTGAATCCAGCTTATCGTAAGAAGAAAACGCCTCTGCCGTCTTTGACGTGCAAATTTTGTTGTAAAAGAAGTCCGAAAGTCCCTTCATAAGATAGAAGAACACGCTGGTGTCTGCCAGCCTTTTCAGTCTTCCTTCATTGCGTTTTTTCAATATCTTCACTCCTTTCTAAGAATTAGCTTTCGCGCGACTGAAACCGCCGTTTTTTCACGCAATAAGAGGAGAAATATAACGTATATGATTATTCCCATGATTGCAACGAATATTGCAAATAGCACGTTCTCGAAGAAGGTGCTTTCAAAGGCGTTCATACGGAGAAGCCTTTTTGCGCCGAGCATTGCCACCGCCGAGACGGCGCCGGAAAGTAAAATTTTTATAAGGTTTATAAAATACGCGGAATCTATCATTCCTTTGATCTGCAGGGCGGAGAAAACTACAAGTGCAATTCCCGTGGCAAGTACGCCAAGCGAGTACGCCACGCCAAGCTCCCCTATTCCAAAAACAGAATTCTTTGAGAAAACGAAAAGCGCGAGAAGATTCGTAAGTATGCCGATGAACACCGACGCCACTACGAATTTAGGCTTTTTTATGGCGTAGAAGGTTCGGCTGAGGTATTCAAACAAGGTAAAGCCCAGCATTCCGGGAACGAGAGCTCTTAAAATCAGGGTAACGCCCTCGGCGGCGGTGGAATCAAAGGACCCTCTCATATAGACCGCCGAAACGCCCTCGGGTGCGAGAGCAAGAACTATTGCGGAAATAGGGACGGTCATCAAAAGTGACGCCAGAAGCCCAAGACCGCCCGTACGGGAAAAGCCCTCTGTGTCGCAGGAAGCCTTTGCGGAAAGCTTGGGGAAAATATAATTGCAAACGCCGTAGGTAGTAATACCCGTGATTACAGTATAGAGATTTACCGCGTAATCGAAGGACGCCACAGCACCCTCGGAATTAGTAAATGTAGCAAAGCGCATACTGATGAGCATACATATAGGCGAGAGCCAAGAGCCCATCATTATAGACGGGGTAAGCTTCAGGGCGGTTAGAAACGCCTCCAGTTTAAAATTAAAGAGAGGTCTGTATCTGTACCCCGTTTTTATAAGAGGTATCACAAGAGTCAAAAGCTGAATAAGCCACGCAACACTGTATGCTACGGCAAGTCCGACTATATCGAAGGTATCGTTGAGAAAGAGAAAATAAACGATTATAAAGAGGTTTGAAACTGCGCTGATAAACGCAGGTATTATATATTCGCCGTTGGATTGCAAAACGCCCACGAAGGTATATGAAGCCGCCGCAAAAATAATCAGCGGGAACATAATTCTGAGTAGCAAAACGGCAAGCTCACGGGTTTCGTCAAGAAGTCCCGGGGCTACCACATTGATCAAAGGTCTTGCAAAAACAATACCGAGAAGCGCCACTATTCCCGTCAGTAGAAGAACGAAGTTCAGAAAGACGGAGGCAAATTCGCTCTGCCCATTCTTTTTATTTTCGTCGGTAAAGGAATTGTATACGGGTATAAAGCATCCTAAAATTGCCGAAGCAAAAACGATATCAAAGAACGAGAGCGGTATTCTGGATGCGGCGGAAAAGGCAGTTGCTTTTTCCGTGATGCCGTAGGCGTTTGCCAATAGCACTCCCCTGAGCATACCAAGAAGCTTGGAAATGACCATAGCGAATATCATCACTAACACCGTGAAGGTGGCAGACCTACTTTTCTTCATCAGCATCGCCCCCTGTGCAAGCCTTTTTAATATAAGCCCGAAGCTCCCTTTTCTTCGCATTTATATCAAGCTTTTCATATAAATCGGGTCGAAGCTTGCGGGTAAGCTCCAGAGACTTTTCAAAGCGCCAGGTCTCTATATCTCTGTGGTTGCCCGACAAAAGAACGTCGGGGACCTTGACGCCGTTGAATTCATAAGGACGGGTATATTGAGGAAACTCCAGCATACCGTTGGCAATGCTTTCCCTCTCGTAGCACTCGCTGTCCGACAAAACGCCGTCAACAAGGCGTGACACGGAATCCACGATGACCGCCGCCGCAAGCTCACCGCCCGTCAGCACGAAATCGCCAAGGGAAATTTCCATATCAACTATCTCGTCAAGCACCCTTTGGTCTACGCCCTCGTAATGTCCGCAAAGAATGGTTACGTTCTTTTTATCACGGAGCATACGCGCCGTCTCGTGACAAAACCTTTCGCCCTTGGGTGAAACGTATACAGTAAAGGGCTTTTCCTCCATAGTGGAGCAAATGGCAGAATAGCAATTATAAATCGGTGGCGCCGCCATAAGCATACCCATACCGCCACCGTAAGGAGTATCGTCCACCTTACGATGCTTGTTTTCGGAATAATCCCTGATATTGTGACAGTTGATTTCGATAATTTTGTTTTTTCTGGCTCTGCCGATTATACTCTCGTCGAAAATAACGTTCATCATATCGGGAAAAAGTGTCATTATATCAAAACGCATCAGTCCAAAAGCCCCTCAATCAGTTCAAAATAAACGCCTTTTTCAAGGTCGATTTTCTTCACAAAAACCTTAATCGCAGGAATATATACGGTCTTTCCCGACGAAAGCTCGATTTCATATAGGTCTCCGCTTCCCTTGTCGGTAAAGTCCACTATTTTGCCAAAGACCTCGTTGGTATTGACGTCGATAGCGTCAAGCCCTATAAGGTCTGCCACGAAGAAAGCGCCTTCCTTCTTTGCAACCTGACTTCTGTGAACGTATACCGTTTTATTCTTATATTTCAAGGCGTCGTCAAGGGTGTCAATGCCACGGAACTTTACAAGCATAAATTTGCCAAAGCCTCTTATGCCCTCGATTTCAAGCCTTCCCTCGCCCGATTGCGTCAGATAAAGCTCCTTCACCTTTGCGTAGCTCTTGTGTGTATCGCACCAGGCGTCAAGCTTGAATTCGCCTCTGACGCCGTGAGTGTTTATAAGCTTTCCTGCTTCAAGATATTCAACCATATTATTCCTCTGTATCAATTTTTTTACACTTATTCCATTATAATATTGTTAGTATAGCACATTGTGCGTTTTTTTTCAACATTTTATATAAAAAAGAGGATGTAAAAAACTCAAAACGAGCTTTTTACATCCAAAACAAAGGATTTATTTTCTTTCTACGATATTGTCAAGTGCTTTGACGATGCTATTCTGAGGCATAACTCCCCTGACCGACGTGAGAGGATAGACCGTCGTTCCGCGTCCGATGACCGTACCGGGATTCAGCACGCAGCCACAGCCTATATCGGCGTGGTCTGCAAGTATTGCGCCAACCTTTCTCAACCCCGTTTCTATTCTCGTACCGTCGTCAAGCTTTAACGTAACGTTACTGCCATCGGATTTAAGGTTAGAGCAAATAGAGCCTGCACCCATATGCGCCCGATTGCCAAGGATTGAGTCGCCAACGTAATTATAATGGGGCACCTGAACTCCGTTCAAAAGGATGCAGTTTTTCAGCTCCGTGGAGTTTCCGATAACGCACCCCTCACCCGTTATAACGTTCCCTCTTATGTACGCCCCGGGTCTTATCTCGGTATTACTGCCGATAACGCAGAGAGCTTCGATAGTAGCGGTGGAGGCGATTTTTACGTTTTCGCCAATAAAGACACCTGACTTATATTCTACGTAGCCCTCGGGTAACTTTACTTTTTTGATATATTCCTTTATAAGAGGCAATATCTCCCAAGGGTATTCAACACTTTCAAATAAGGGAGTAAGATATGGCACCGTCATATCAAAAAGTGCGGTGTTTTTTAAGGAATTATTCAACAGACCACCCTCCGTTTCTTATAGCGGCGGCTATTCTGTCGGCATATTCACGGCAATGCTCAATGGTGTCGGACTCTATCATTATCCTGAGCATAGACTCCGTACCGCTCTTTCTGAGAAGAGCGCGTCCGTTGTCGCCTATTTCCTTATTCACGGCGTCAAGTGCCGAAAGCACGTCGGGGTCGCCTGCCGCCTTTTCCTTATCCCTTACACGCATATTCTTGGTATATTGAGGATAAAGGGTAAGTCCTTTTGACAGCTGGGAAAGAGTGCTCTTCTTGTCGCACATCTCTTCGGTGAGCATAATGGCGGTTAAAATTCCGTCACCCGTGGTGGCATATTTCTTCAATATGATATGTCCAGATTGCTCTCCGCCCAGAGAATAATCGTTGTCGTGCATACACTCGTAAACAAATCTGTCGCCCACAGAGGTGGCGATAGAGTTGATGCCAATGTTTTTAAGGCTTTTTACAAAGCCGCTATTTGACATAACGGTTGCAACAACGGTGTTAGAGTTGAGCATATCACGCCCTTTGAGCCTTTTTGCGAGGATATACATTATTGCATCACCGTCGATAACGTTTCCGTTTTCGTCTACCGCAAGGCATCTGTCCGCATCTCCGTCAAAGGCGAAGCCCACGTCGAGATGATTTTCCTTTACAAGACGGGCAAGCTTATCAATAGAGGTGGAGCCGCAGCCGTTATTGATGTTCAAGCCGTCGGGGTTATCACCTATCACCACCACGTTTGCGCCAAGTGCAGAAAAAACGGACTTGGCTATCATCCAGGATGCGCCGTTGGCGGAATCAAGACCAATTCTGAGCTTCTTATAAGAATTGGAGGCAACGGAGATAAGGTAGCCGAGATACCTGTTTCTGCCCGATGCGTAGTCTATTATACTGCCTATCTTCTCTCTGTGAGCAAAGGGTAGGTCCTCCCCCGTTACGCCGAGTGCGGAAAGGTCGCCGTCAATATACGCTTCGATGAGAGAGGTGGTGTCGTCGTCAAGCTTTTCTCCAAATTTATTTATTATCTTGATACCGTTGTCAAAGAAAGGATTGTGCGATGCAGTAATCATAACACCGCAGTCAAATTCGTCCTGCCTTGTTACGTAGGAAACGCTGGGGGTGGTGGTAACGTGAAGCATATATGCATCGGCACCCGACGCAGTAATTCCCGCAACAAGAGAGTATTCTAACATATAGCTTGAACGCCTGGTATCCTTACCGATTACTATGCGTGCTGACTCTGTGGAAATTTTATTCGAGAAATACCAGCCTAAAAATCTGCCAATCTTGTAGGCGTGGATAGAGGTCAGGTCAACGTTTGCCTCCCCCCTGAAGCCGTCCGTACCGAAATACTTGTTCCTCTGTCTTGGAGTAGCTATTGCTATATCGTCCTTAATAAGTGCGTCGGTGCTCACTCCGAAGAAATCGCACATCTGTATAATTTTACTTATTTGAGGCGCCGCCTGACCCATTTCCCATTTTGAAACAGATTGACGGGAAACCGAGATAACCTCTGCAAGCTCCTCTTGTGAAATACCCTTCATTTCACGCAGACGGGCAATTTTTTCACCCAATACCATAAGCTGTGTCCTCCTTATAAAAATAGTTGCGCATTATTGTAATTATATTATATCAAAAGCGGAAATATATCAAGCAACTCAAATAGGAATTTATTGCAACCAACGGTTGACAAAATTTATTATAAATAAAAAAACACTATTTTTCAATAGTGTTTTTTTGGTAAAATTGATTTTAGAAGGTGCAGCAATGTTAACATTAGGTGGCAACAAAGCTTTGAGTTGCTGTAACAAAAAACAGCTCTGCCAATAATCAGCAGGACCCATTCCGTTATCGTCTGCGCCTGCGATTACCTCTTGTTGCACCTCTTATAACCACCAAGAACGGTGAAAAGATTATCAAAAGAATTATAACGCCCATATTATACCTCCTTCATACCAAGACCTTCTGCTATCTCGTAGGCTTTGATAACAAATCCCAGTTGATAGTCCAAGTGAAAAGTCCAAGTGCCAGAAGGACGATGCCGAAGGTGAATGCGCCACCCTCACAATTCATAATCATAGCTACACCTATAAAGGGAACAACGAACGATGCAAGCCAAAGTGCCGATACAAAACGGGGTGTTGCCTTTACTGCCTTTACATTCTTTGAAACGTTTTTCATAATTATCACTCCTTTTCTTTGAGACCATTATAGCAAAAGGAGTGTACGATAAAACGGACAGTGAATTGGATTTAATTATAATTTTTCTGGATTTCTTTCAGTAATGCTTTTTGTGTTTCAACCACCTCTTCGGGTGATACTATTTTCGCCTTTGCACCGAAGCCCATTATCCATGAAAGGAAATGAGGGCTGACGGCTACGTTTACCGTGCAGGAGAAATGGCGGTCGTCTGTTTTGAGGATAGGGATATCTATGCCAAATCTGTCAAAAACAACGCCGACGAGAGAATTTTCAAATTCAAGTGTCACCTTAGTTTCCTCCCCTCCAAACATAGAAAAAACGGACTTGGTATAAAGAGAGAGGTCGAAATCGTTTTCAGGCATTGTTCGGGGCGTGTCGGTCAATTTGATATTTTCCATCTTGTCCACTCTGTAATGAGCGAAGCTATTGTATTTTTCCTTATAGGTTATCATATAATAGTTTTCATCGTCCCAGGTGAGAGAAATCGGCGACTCGGTATAGTCACCGCCGTCCTTACGGTAGACCTTTTCTTTTTTGATATTGTAGTCAAAATACTTGAAGGTAATCATACGATCAGCGGAAATTGCATCGTAAATCTTGTCAACGTTATAATAGATGTGCTCGTTAAGCGTCTTGACACGATTGGTAACGAACACCTGACGATGAAGCTTGCCTGCGTTAGAGACGCTCGTAAGCTTTTCTATTTTACTGATGAGCTCAAGGCTCTTTTTGTGAGTAATGAATTTTGATGACTGAACGCTGTCCACTAAAAGCTTCAGCTCGGGTAATTCAAAATCCCTCGTCGCTACGTAATATCCGCTGGTTTTATTCTTCACCTTACAGATATCAAGCCCCGCGAGCGTCAGGCACTCAACGTCGTCGTAAATACTTTTTCTTTCAGCGGTTATTCCCTGCTCTGAGAGAAAATCTATCATATCCTTGACGGATTTGGGGTTGTCCTCGTCGCTGTTTTCGGTAAGGTACTTTGCGAGATATAAAAGCTTCAGCTTCTGTTGTGAGTGTTTCATTATTCCTTCTTCTCCCATAATTCTTACTTGAATTATACCACAGAAAGTAACATTTTCAACAAAAAAGTTGTAAAGCAATAAATGCTTTACAACTTTTTTCTTAATGCTTATGCTTGATAAGTCCCAAAAGCTTGGAAAGTTCCATTACCACGAAGGGTACGAGGATAAGTCCGATGCCGATGAGGTAGCCTACGAGAGGCAAGCTGACAAGTCCGAATATTGAGCGAACGGGAGTCAGCATAACGAGTGCCACAACGGCGGTAGAGCTGAGAGCCGCCAAATTCAGCTGACGGTTTGAGAAAATGCCGATGCGGAAGAGAGAATGCTCGCTTCTCATATTATACGCCTGAACTACCTGAGAAAGTGCAAGAACCATAAACGCAAGGGTCTGACCGCCCTCAAGAGAGCCCGTCAGGGTTTCACCCGATTTGAAGGCAACGAGTGAAAGGAAGCCGAACATAATACCCTGCAAAACAATTCTGATGCCAAAGCCGTGAGCAAAAAGTCCCTCGTTCTTGGGCTTGGGCTTACGGGTCATAACGTCGGATTCTACCGCCTCCATACCGAGAGCGATAGCGGGAAGCGAGTCGGTAACGAGGTTGATAAGAAGAAGCTGCATAGACAAGAGAGGAGTCTTGTGCCACAAGAGCATAGCCACAAATACCGTGATAACCTCACCGATATTCGTTCCAAGCAAGAAGCCTACGACCTTCTTTATGTTGGCGTAAATGCCTCTGCCCTCTCTTACTGCGTCAACTATGGTTGCAAAATTATCGTCGGTAAGCGTCATATCCGCCGCGCCCTTGGCAACGTCGGTACCCGTGATACCCATAGCGCATCCGATGTCTGCGGCTTTAAGTGCAGGTGCGTCGTTAACGCCGTCACCCGTCATTGAAACCACCTGACCTCTGCGCTGCCAAGCCTTGACGATTCTGATTTTGTTTTCGGGAGATACTCGCGCATAAACCGAGATGGTTTCAACCACACGGTCAAGCTCGGTATCGGTCATCATATCAAGCTCTGCGCCCGTAATTGCACGGTCGCCTTCAAGAAGTATTCCAAGTTCTTTTGCGATTGCAGACGCAGTAACGACGTGGTCACCCGTAATCATAACAGGCTTGATGCCTGCCTTACGGCAGATAGCAACTGCCTCCTTTGCCTCGGGGCGAGGAGGATCTATCATACCAACGAGTCCCATAAAGTGAAGGTCGCATTCAAGCTCTTCCGTTGTGGGATTTTCGGGAACCTTGTCGATTTCCTTGTAAGCAATAGCAAGGACTCGAAGAGCATCCGAGCTCATTTTCTCTGTCATTTCCTTTGCCTTTGCCAAGTCGCCCGAGATGCATCTTTCTGCCATAACGTCAAACGCACCCTTAACGATAACTATATTCTTATTATCGAACACGTTGACTGTGCTCATGAGCTTTCTGTCGGAATCAAAGGGGATTTCCGCAACTCTTTGATGATTGGAGTTGAGGTCGTCCTTGGGCATACCGTTTTTATATGCGGCGTAGACGATAGCGGTTTCTGTGGGGTCACCGATGTGCTGAACCTCGTCCCCCTCAACGTGAACGTTTCCGTCACAGCAAAGTGTTCCGTAAAGTAAAAGCTTCTTTACCTTCTCGCTGACGTTGTCGGTGATAGCCTCGGCGTCACCTTCTCCGTCAACGTATGCCTTAACGAGAGTCATTCTGTTCTGGGTAAGAGTACCCGTCTTATCCGAACAGATAACCGATGCGCTTCCAAGAGTTTCAACTGCAGGAAGTCGGCGGATAAGAGCGTTTTTCTTAACCATTCTCTGTACTCCGATAGAGAGAACGACGGTAACGATAGCGGGCAAGCCCTCGGGGATTGCGGAAACTGCAAGAGAAATTGCAGTCATAAATATTTCGAGAGGCTTTATGTCGTTTGCAATTCCAACAACGAAGATTATTGCGCAAGCGGCAATAGCCATAATTCCAAGGTATTTACCAAGCTGGGAAAGCTTCTTCTGCAAGGGAGTCTGACCGTCCTGCTCGCTGTCGAGAAGGTTTGCGATTTTTCCCATTTCGGTATCCATTGCGGTAGCCGTAACAACCGCCGTGGCGTTTCCGTAGGTTATGGAGCACCCCGAGAAAACCATATTCGTTCTGTCGCCGATAGGTGCGTTCTCTGCAACCTCGGCAAGTGCGTCCTTTTCGGAAGGAACGGATTCACCCGTCAGGGCGGACTCCTCTGACTTTAAGCTGACACTCTTTATAAGCCTTGCATCAGCAGGAACGAAGTCTCCTGCTTCAAGAAGAATAATATCACCGGGAACGAGGGCGGACGCTTCTATGATAGCTTCCTTTCCGTCACGGATAACGCGGGCGTGGGGCGCCGACATATTTTTAAGTGCGTCAAGCGCTTTCTCTGCTTTGCTTTCCTGCATTACACCCATAACTGCGTTAAGCACAACGATGAGCAAAATAAGCAGAGGCTCGAAAAATTCCTTGGGGTTTTGCTCCACACAAGCAATCACGAAGGATACTGCGGCGGCGAGCAGAAGAATAAGGATCATTGCGTCCTTGAACTGCTCTCCAAAGCGCTGAAGGGTGGTTTTTTTCTTCTTTTCACGGAGCTTGTTTTCTCCGTGCTTTTCACGTCTTTTTTGGACTTCGCTGTCGGTAAGTCCTTTTTGCAAGTCCGTTTGCAGCATTTCTAAGACTTCGCTGCCACTTTTGTTATGTGCAACCATTCTTTTTCCTCCTAAAAAAATTACGTCAAAATATAGTATACCCGATTACAATAAAAAAAGACTTACCTGCTGAAAACAGATAAGTCTCGTCATTAACGATTAAGCCGGGAAAAATCCGAACTGACGACTCAATCACACTTTCGTGCTGACTACTCCCTTACGTAACCATAATGGGCATACTCATAATGTTATTATACCACATTTTTTGAAAGTGTCAATACAAATTTTTCCTAAACTAAATTTTTTCAAGCACGCTTGCAACACGGTGTGAAAGCTTATCCTTCGTTGGCGGATGGATATTATCGCTTTCACAAACGTCGCGGGAAACAACAAGATAGGTGTCGTGCATCTTTTCGCAAACCCTTTTCTGTGAGTCCTGAACTAAGCTCCATGCAGTTATATCCCTCTCAAAATAATCGGCAATCTGTATTATAACGAAGGGAAGCCCCTCGTCCAACAAGTCAATACGCCATTTCTCGATGAACATACTTAGCATTTCCTCGTAGTAAGGTGCATTGCTTGGAGAAGCATTTGACTCGCCCTGATACCACGCCACAGCTTTGAAGGAAAATGGAATAATCTTGCTGAACATATTTCTGTAAATCGTTCCGTCAAGATTAAAATAAAGGTACTGCTGTACTCTGTCGGGAACAGCCACAGGCTCACGGACGGTGGCAAATTTTTCATCGGCAAAAAAGCCTCTCGGCAGGAAGCTCTGTATCATAGCAGCGCCCTGACAGCAGGAAACAATGCCTATTTTTCTGTTGGTTTTCTCATTCAGCTCAATTCCAATATGATAGCCTATGGCGTTCCATTTACTAACTGTCTCGCTGTTGCATTTTAGCCAGCCGTAGTCCTCGTCGAACTCTCTTTTTGAAAAGCAGACGGTAAATAGTCTTACGCCCTCGTTAGTTTGATATTTTTCCTCGGGGTAATTGGTTTCCGCCATTCTCAAATCCATATTTGACTGACCGGCTATAAGGTAAACGTCACCAAAATATACGTCCTCAACGATTATAACGTCACGGTTGAGCTTTGCCGTCATAGTGTATGGTCCGCCGTATTCGTGTTCGGGAAGCTCAACCACCCAGTCGTTAGTATCAAAGCTCTCGGTAACGACTACGCCGTCAAGCTCTAGCGTTGCCGTTCCCCTGCCCGTACCGAAAATCCTGACGGTTTTATTCGCCTGCAAAATCACGCCGTCGGTAAAAATTTTATTAAGCCTCATACTAACCCATCCTCTACGGTAATTTATTAAAAACAATTTCTATTCCTACGGGACAATGGTCGCTGCCCTGCACGTCGGTCAGGATAAAGCTGTCCTTCACAAGAGGAAAAGCCCTTTCGGAAACAAGGAAATAATCTATGCGCCAGCCTGCGTTGTTGGCTCTTGCGTTGTACATATAGCTCCACCAGGAATAAAGC
>JAZSLY010000201.1:0-7145 GCA_045535585.1 Eubacteriales bacterium | reverse complement strand
TCCAAAAGGAGAATAAAAAAATGATTAAATTTAACCAAGGCGACAAGGTTTTGTCAAACATCGCCCGTATTATTTCGGAACGCATCAAGGACGGAACAGATTTAACTCTCGTCATTGACGAGTCGCTTGGCGAATACGACGGAAAATTTGAAGACGGAATCATCACCGCAGGCTCACATTCACAAATTCTTGACATTGCAGGACGCTACCTCCGTCACCCTGATATGAAGAATTGTACTATCCATTCACACAAGCAAATATGTGGTCTGTACTTTGCTTCTCACAACCACAACTATTATGAAATGGCACCTATTGAAGAAATATATCACGACATAGACGACCTTGCCCTTTGGGGTATGAATACTTTGCAGGTTTGGTTCGATATGTTCCAGCACTCCTCAATGGAGGACGGCAGAAATTACGGCGAAAGAGTTGCCGCTCTTTTGAAGTATGCCAAATCAATCGGAGTCAGAACCTGCCTTGGCGGTCCGATAAACGAAGCGTTTAACAACAGTCCCGTTGAGCTCCGCGCCGACTGGACGGGCGGACACGACGGATACACAAAGGACCTTTGCGGACATTATCACGTTGAAATTTGTCCTTCAAAGCCCGGCGGTATTGAAAAAATGGTGGAGTATCGCAGAGAATACCTTGAATTCTTCCGTGACGTTCAGCCCGACTATTTCGCAATGGGCTGTTACGATCAGGGCGGATGTACCTGTCCCGATTGCGCACCCTGGGGTGGAAACGGCTATATAAAGTGCTGTGAGGCTATCATTCCCCTTCTTAAAGAATACTGGCCTAACGTTAAGCCTGTTCTTTCAACCTGGTATTTCGGTGTATTCAGAGAGCCCGGTGACGTATCGGAGTTTGAGCTTCTCAACAAGGCTATCAGGGAAGGCAGACTTTCCGAATGCCCATACATAAACTCAGAGCCCAAGGTTCACAAGTATCCGTTTGAGAACGAAATGGCGCTTCCTCTTATCGGCTTCCCCGAAATCAGTATGTGCTCTATGACTCCTTGGGGCGGCTTCGGAGCAAACCCCACACCCAAGCGCCTTCAGGCACTTTGGGATAGCTGCGGCGACAAGCTCGAGGGCGGAAAGTGCTATTGCGAAGGCTTTTTTGAGGACATCAACAAGGTAATTATGCTTCGCTTCTACCGTGAAAATCAGTCTGCATCCGACACTATCAAGGAATATCTCACCTACGAGTTCGGCTTGACGGGAGAAATTCTGGAGCGTGTTCACGACGCTATCTTTGATATGGATGACACCTTGTGGCGTGGCTGGGACCCCGGTCACAGATATCCCATTTCACATCCCGAAAAGGTGTTTGACATTGAAAAGGCAATTCTCGACGCTCACGCAATACTTCCTGAAAACATTAAGAATAGCAAGAAGTGGCTTCTCATATATTACAGAGCGGTAATTGATGCAGAGCTTGCGAGAAACGACTTTTACCGCAACGAAAAGGTTCTTCAATGGTTTGAGGAGATGATTTCCCTTTATCATCTTGAGGTGGCAGGCTTCCACGTTAAGCCCGACATTATCAAGGACGAGGCGTTTGGCAGACCGCTTACCCGTCAGGAGATGATAACGCTCTGTGCAGGCGGAACACTTGATGACATCAAGAAATAAAATTTTTAAGGCTTGGTTCAATCGAACCAAGCCTTTATTGTCATTTCACGTCTATTTCTACGTCACCCGTGGAGGTGGTTATCTCGCACTTACCGCCGAAGGTGGTTTTGGGGACTCTGACTATGCCCGTAGAGGATTCGGTTATAAACACCTTTTCCGTCAGCAGAGAGCCCTTCACGTCGCCCGTAGAGGTGGTAACGCTTATTTCCGAAGCATCGCTTTTTTCAAGCCTTACGTCGCCCGTAGAGGTAGTGACGGCTAATTCGCCCGTGGCAACCGTGTTTTTCAAAAGAACGTCACCTGTGTCGCTTTCTGCCGTCAATTCCGTGCAGGTAACGTCCCTGACACTTATATCTCCCGTGTCGGTTTCAACGTCGAGTATTCCCTCACCCGAAAGCGAGCGAAGAGTTATATCGCCCGTATCGGTAGTGAGCTTCGCCCTCACAACCACGACGCCGTCCAATAGGAGCGTGCCCGTATCGGATTCTATTTTTGCCAAGTTCAAGGCTGACGCCCTGCAAAATACGTCGGAGGTATCGGCGTCGATATTAAGGCTTCCAAAGGTGAAGCCCTCGGGGATTGTTACGTCGCCCGTGGAGGTGTCGATATTGAGGGCGTCGTATTCCTTTTTCGGCAGATAGACCGTCATCGTGGTCTTTTCAAAGAAGATGCCGATATGCTCGTACCATTTACGCGAGTCCTCGACACCTATAATTAGCGTGCCGTCACGTAGGTCTACCGTGTGGCGCACCTTCTTCATTTCGTGGCAGGTCACGACGCACTTATCTTCATCGGTGGGTAAAAATTCAATTTCCGCGGTATCGACGTTTATTGAAATTCTGTCAAAGTCCTCCCGCACCTCGTAGCTGTTTGTAACGTAGGTGTCGGTGTCAAGGCTTGAAAAATTCCAATCCGCCTCCTCCATTCCCCAAAGGAACAAAGCGCCGCCCGCTACGATGAGTGTAAAGCCAACAAGAAGCCAAACAATAGTTGATTTACGCATTACCGTCTCTCCTTTTCGTGAAGCAATACTTGATTCCTATTGCCGTTTTTTTAGTAAGCAGTGCTATGAGCTTCGTTACCGTCAGACAGACGATAAAGAAAACGATAGACACGCCCGAGAGGCAAACACCTACGCCAAGCATCAAAAGCCCTACGAGTCCGTTTCCGAGGACGATAAAGACCAATGCCGAAAAGATTCCGCCTACTGCGCCTCCTACAAGAGAGGCAAATACAGACCACAGAGTAACCACAAGGGACCATATAACTGCGAACGCCGAAAAGACGATTGAAAAGAAGCCCAGCAAAAGCGGAATCCACAAGGGTGCTCCAAGCACGAGAAGAACGATTTCCAAAGCTCTCCCCCTTCTCTTTTCTTCACGCTCCGTCCTCGGTGTCTCCGAGAGGATTTGTGAAATAATATCCTCCACCGAGCCAACCTCTGCCACCGCCTCGCACTCAGGCAAGCCGTCCTCCATTCTGTCCTCTATCATCTCGCTATAGAACATTACGTGCTCGTTTATATTATCCTGCGGTAAAGCGGACAGGCCTTTTCTCAAACGCAGAAGAAATTCCTTTTTATTCATTGACCTCACCCTCCTTCACTACGAATTTGTATATCGACATAATTTCCCGCCACTCGTTCTTGAACGCTTCTATCCGTTCAAGACCCAAGTCGGTAATGTGATAGTATTTTCTGAGTCGCCCTCCGTGCTCTGCCGTGCGGACGGTGAGCATATTCCCTACCTCAAGCCTCTTTAAAACTGTATAAAGGGTAGACTCGGAAAGCTCGATATACGGCTTCATATCCTTGATTATCTTATAGCCGTAGGATTCCTCGTCCTTGATTGCGGCAAGCACGCATACGTCAAGAAGACCGCGTTTTAATTGAATATCCATAGAATACTCCTCCTTACATAATACATCATATCACGAAGTATTGCTTTTGTCAAGACATATACAAGATAAAAAATGCCCTGCCATAAAAAGCAGAGCATTTTTGTTTAATATTAAGTTTTATAAGACCAAAACCCGTGTTGTCAATGTGTTGTCAAAAAGCACCTTCAACACTCAAAAATCCTTTATATACAAGGGGTTTCGGCGTTTTTCTCATTATTCCCACTCGACTTCCGCTTTTTTAATCACCGTGAATTTCATTGCTTTTTCGTAATTTTATTTCCGAAAGTTTTTGTACTCACAAATTAATCCACACAAGCTTCAATTATTCTTATCAACACCTTATAATCATCAACAGATAATATTGATGCTTCTAAGAGTTCCTCTTTGTCTACATTCCCCCAATTCAGGTCACATCCCATACGCTTTGCCATAAGGCGAATAAATTCTCGAATAGTACGACCGTTGCCTTCTCTGAAGGGATGTATAATGTTGAGTTCTGCCATAACATATGCTAAATTATCAAAAACATTTTCTTCATCAGTTTCCTTAAGCATATTTTTCTCTTTTATTTTAGCAAATATCTTACAAAGCTCTCTATCGATCAAGTCCGGCGGATAAAACATCGTATCCGCTTTACTTATTTGCTCTCGTGTGATTTTTCCGGCAAATGAGTAAATATCTTCAAAAATAAACTTGTGTATATTCATAAGGTGTGCTTTTGAAAAATTACCCTTAATCGGATTTTTCAAAAGTTCCATCTGCTTAATCAACGTAATTTCTTCTTCGGCAGTTTTAAGAAGCTTATTGTCTCTTATATTCAATTTGTTTTTCAACATATTACAATCGGGATAGCAATATATCGATTGGATAGTTGTATAAACATCATATTTTGAAAACATGGTTACACCCTCTGCATATATTTAAGCTTCAATTCTTCGATTACATCTGTATAGCTAACTTTACCACTGTCAATTCTTTTGAGGTTTTCAATACTTTCTTCGCTAACGGTCATACTCTCTACAGCAAAAGTACCTTTAAGATTTTTTAAATTACTTTCAAAATCTTTAGATGCCATATCTGTTTTATTTCTCCAATCGGTATATTTACCTGATTTAATTCTTGCATCAGCGGGTTTCTCTGCATCTTTCGGCAGAAGCCAAGCACCTGCAATTTTCTTTGCTCCAACTATTCTGCCTTCATTGCACAAAACAGTAATTCTTCTTACAGAAATTCCCCACATTAAACTTGCTTCTTTTATTGTTAGTATATCCATTTCAACACCTCATTCGTCTATATTATATACCAAAAATAGAACAATGTCAATATTTATATAAATTAAATAAAAAAGCGGCTAGCAGCCGCTGGCATATCTCGCCTATCGTAATGCATTTTTTCCTAAATAAAGAAAAACGGCGAGGTCTGTTTTAATGCAATTTCCTAATAAATAAAAACAGGACAAACTCGTTTTACGACTTTGTCCCATAAATATTTTACTTAATCTCTTCAAAAGATTTCTCGTAAAGTTTTCTCTTTTCATTATTGTGGGATTTTTCTCATTATTCCCACTCTAAAATGTTAAGCGTTCACAGCGTGTATTTAGGTATCTGTGTCTTGTTTTTGTGCCCTTTTATCTCGATTTTATCACTCGTCTCTGTAGTTTACAAAGCAAGTGTTGTCAAAAGTGTTGTCAGACGTGTTGTCATTTTTCTTTACTGTTTGAGGTTAGGTTAGGTATGTTATACCCCTTTGCCTTTTCAATGCCAATCAAGCCAATTGTCATTTCTCTGCTGAACCCGCACTTGAATGCGTCGCGAACAATCTTATCGAATTTTCTAAAACTCAATACGCTTAAAGAATACCCATTGTATTCCAATAATTTTTCCAAGTGAGGCAAGGACATACCCAGAGCAAATGCAAGATTTACAAACATTTTTTTACCAAATTCTTTTTCGCATAAATCAAAGCGACGAAAATACGAGTATACAGATTTAATAACATCAAATTCTCGTAGACCTTTTTCATAGTTGTTCCTCTTATATTCACTATGAATATTAATCTCGTGAGGTGTGCGTTGACACCATTCGGTGAGTTCGTCGTATGTATTAGCGGTATATCGCCGCATTAAAGTTGTATACTCAAAAAATCTTTCGTATTCAATCGTGGAAAAACGTTCTTTTTCTATATAGTCGTGTAACCTCTCCTTATACTGTGAGTAATATCGTTCTGAAAAGGCAATATCAAGAGAAGTATAATAATCTTCCGCTTTTTCTTCAATCTTTTCTATCGTAAGGCCTCTATCAATAGTGATAGCATTTAAAGCCTCACAACCGCCAATAGGACAACGCACCACTTCGTTACGAGTTTTTGTAACAAGTGTTATGTTGTCCTTTACTGGCACATATGCCAACGTAATATAAAAAGTCTCACTACTGTAGATGCTCACATACTTATTGTAGTGCTTTTCCCACGCATCACAAAAGACCTTGAGCCTTTCATAATACTCGCTATCCGTTTCGTTATCTCTCCGCTCCGCTTCTTTCCTGCAAGCTACTAACCAATCCGCCAACTGCAGAACGTTCATACGAGAAATATCCACATCAAAATATGACAAATCCAATTTCATTTATTCCACCGCCATAAAACGCAAACCGCCAGAATGTAGTCAATACATTCTGGCGGTCGCATTATTCCAACCATTTTTATTTTACACCTGCCTTGACGGCAGGGATAAACCATTTTTTATTCCGTCCATTAGATATTCCTGCCCCTGTCTGTTCTTTGTGATATAAACAGATGAGTATGAGAGTTACCTCACAATACCATTATAGTACGGAATAAACCAGAATATAACTATTATTTATTACCTTTTGCACGATTATGCGTTTTGCAGAGCATTTGACAGTTATCTATATCGGTTGCACCGCCTTTACTCCAAGCGGTAACGTGGTCTGCGTCCATTTCTGTAATCTTCCAGATACGGTTTTTATTGTTGTCAGCCCCCATAGCACAAAGAGGACAGTTTGAAACATTACTGCTCTTTGCTTCTTCGGTCTGACGTGTATAGACGGTCTTTTTGGTAGGCTCGTCAAATACTCGAATGTTAAGGAGTTTGCTGTCGGTACAGCCACCGAGGATATACTCATATACACCCTTTTTATCCTTAACATAAAAGTCAGAATACAGTTCTTTCAGTTTAGCCGACACTTCATCGGGGGCATAGGCGTTTGTATGGTATTGCTCGTAGAACTCACCCCAAGGCAGACCTCTCATTTCGCTTTCAACATCGGTAAAGACACTTGATACCCAATCAATAACGCTTGTGAAATATGCTTTCAGCTCGTTAATGTTATTATCGTATCTGTGCTTACTCATATAATCGTCAATGTTGCCCTTGCTTACCCATTCAAGAGCAGTACGCAAATAGTCCTGTCTTATAACACTACCAGATATGTACGCACTCCATTTCTGGATATTGGCGTTCTGGCTATTTGAGAACTCCTCTTTTGCTTTGGTAACAAAGGGTCCCGAATGAATCGCGTTTGAAAGTTCCTGCTCGTTAAGGGGGATTCCTGCGATATTGATAGTCTTGAACCATTCCTTGATTTC
>JAZSLY010000048.1:0-8515 GCA_045535585.1 Eubacteriales bacterium | reverse complement strand
TTGCGACTTGCAGTTTTCTTTGTTATTTTAGTTCCACCAACCGCCGTCGGTTTCCGTTCTGTTGTTGTCGGAGTCTGCTTCGCCAAGGCTTGCGAGGATTATATCCTCCTCGTCAAGCGTGGTAAGGTCGGTTACGGGAGCAATATATTCTTTCTTTTCTGTATACATCTTCTTTTCTCCTTTCACTTTCCTTATTCTGCCGGCTGTGTCAGCGACTCGGCGTAAGCCTTTGCCGCTTCATAGTAGTCGTACATTGCACGTGCGAGGTTACCTATCTTGGAGTCATTACCGTCCTTGTTCTTCAAGTAGTTGAGAACGCTATACTTAACGGTGTTTCCACCTATCGAAACCTCGTATTGAACGCCGTAGTCGGTTGCCGAAACGTTCTCTACGTCTACGTAGTAGTATTTAACTAAGTCGTCATAGTGAACGGTTGCGGTATCACCGCCAATCGTAACGGTGTACTGCTCTGCGCTCGTTGCATCGAAGTAATGACGGATAGCGGTCTTTCCTTCAAGGATAAGAGCAGTTCCGCGGTAAGCCTTCTTAAACTCTTCGCTAAAGTTTGCAACGGGGTTGTCAACGGTAGCTTCTGTAAGAGAGTTGGTAGCTTCGTATACTACGATATCCTTATTTTCATCAAAGTAGATGTCTGCCTGAGTGGTGTAGCCGTCAAGAGCAAGTGCAAGAGCCTTTGCCGCTTCGCTTGCGGTTTCGTCCTTGGTGATAGCGTCAATATAGGCTGCCACGCTGTATATACTTCTTGTAACAGGTGTTCCCTCGTAGGTGTAGCCATACTCAAAGCTCTGCGCATTGTCCTTTGCAGGAACGTAGATGGTTACGGAATTTGCATCCTTTACAACCTCTACCTCGTCGCCCGTCGCCGTGTCGAAGAACTTCAAAGCCTCAAAGGCGGTGGTGTCGGAGACGTCAAAGGTAGTCTTGATGCCGATGTCTCCGCTTAAGAGAAGGCTGGTTCCCGTTGCAACAAAGGCGTGGGATTTACCCGCACTTGAAGCGGCGGATGCGCCATAATAGTCGGTAGCGGCAACTC
The DNA here is from genome assembly GCA_045535585.1 of Eubacteriales bacterium. Lineage (GTDB taxonomy): Bacteria > Bacillota > Clostridia > Oscillospirales > SIG627 > RGIG6353. The sequence continues at coordinate 7,461 of JAZSLY010000048.1, read as the reverse complement.
TGACATCGTAGTCGGTGCCTGCCTTGTCAACGCTTGCGTAACTTCCCTCAAAGGCTGTCCATTCACCGTCGCCTGCCTTGTACTCGTATTTATAGTCCTCGTTGTAGTCGGCAACCAAAAGGGTATCACCCTCTACCATCGTTGCCGTGGGGGCGTCGAAGGTGTGGGTAGCAATTTTGTATTCGCTGTCAGTGTAACGAATATCAACGCCAAAGAAGTAGTTTAAAAAATTACCACTCGAATTTTTATACGCTGTTATTTCCGTTGGGTCTGTAATCTGAACGGGGAATATCTCGATACCAACGATATATCCGTCGGACTCGTCAAGAGACTTTGTGCCGTTAACAAGGTCTTCTGCCTTGAAAACTATCGGTTTATTAGTAGTTACAGCTTGATTAGAAAAATTAGTACCTTGAATGTACATTGTAGGTTCATTAATAGTATGCTCGTACTTGGTAACAGTATTGTCACTTTCGGCAACGTAAACCACAAGCTTTGTGTTGGTATTATCACTGCTGCCTGACGCTGCCAGTCTGGCAGTACCCTGACGCTTTCCTACTCTGTAGGTAAAGTTTGTAAAGTCCTTGGCAGGAATGATCTCCTCGTCCATATAGGCATACTTATAGGAGAATGCATTTACCTGCGCTGCGACCGTTTGCTGTGCCGCTAACTTTACTTCATCAGAACCCTCATAAAGCTCATCATAAAGAGACGCAGTACCAGAGGCAGCCAAGGAAGGAATAGGGCCAGAACTATTAGAAATTCTGTAGTAATAGCCATAGCTTGTCAAACCATTACCCTCATGAATGTAGTTGCTGCCCTTCCAAACGCCCTTCGCCCAATCAGTCCAATGGCTATTTCCAGTCCAGGTAGAGCCACCCGATTTTGCAGGTACGCCACTTTCATTAATGTCACCAATGTAACGTTTATTACCTGACGGGCCTGAAAGGTAAATCATCTTGTAGGTTGATTCTGTGCCGTGATTGTTGGAATTAGCGCCGATGCCCCAGAGACCTGTGAGGGCGCTGAGGTCTGCCTTGCCCTTTGCGTTGGTGGCAAGATTCTGCTTTGAGTTTTCTACCACCTGCATTACGGTGCCCGTTTTGTCAAGCTCAAGCTGGAGTATATAATACGCGTCGGTGGTATTTGCTTCAAGTCCTGACACTACCTTGGTGGCAGGGTCGAAGGTGAATTTGGGTACGTCCAACACCTGAGTGTCGATGTCGTACTCGCCGTAGTAAATGGTAACGTAGAACTGATTATTAGTAGACGTGTTAACAATAGTCACGTCTTTTTCGTCAACAACGTCATCTCCGAAGTCGGCAACGGGAAAAATCTCGTAGCCGAGGATGTAGCCTGTAGCCGTCTTAACGTAATCGGAGAGAGTGGTGCCGTTATAGCTGAGCTCGTCTGAGGTTACTGTATGCTTGGTCTCTGTTCCGTCCTTGGAGGTGGGAACGTCGTCAACACCCTCGAAGAAGAGTATTTCACCGGTTGCAATATCGTAAACCAGCACACAAAGCTTGGTGCCCGTAGAACCGATGTTAATTGAACCTACCCTATCAACGCCATAAGTAAAGCTGTTGAAGTCGGAGGCAGGAAGAATTTCGTTAGCCTTCAGGGCGTACTTGGTGGAATATTCCTTAACCGCTTCGGCATAAAGGGCACGTGTAACGCTATGTCCGTTGGTATCGTCCTTGTTGTCTCCGTCGGCATCAACGAAGCCGTCGGATGTGCCGTCACCGTCAGTATCCTTGGCATCCTCCTCCGTGTAGGTTATATAAAGCGCAGGATTCATACTGCTTGTTGAAATGAAAACTATATTCTCATATTTGCTATCATAGAGCAACGCTCTATGGCTATCGCTTTTACTTCTAATAGAGCCTTCGGTGGCGTCAACTGTAAAGCGTGTATTTCCTTCGTCATAGGTTTTTGCCTGGTTATAACCAATAGTAGACCAGACACCGACGTGCCAGTCATTTCCCGTTCCGTTGTCTATACCCTTTGCGTAGCGGGCAACGGACTGTCTGTAGCTGACGGGGCCGTAAACGTAAACGAAGATACTTGACTCGGGGATATTCTTTACTCTGACCTTGTATAAGCCTGCAAGGTCAGTGTTGTTTGCGCTTGTAAGTGCGGCCCATTTGTCAGTTGAAACAGAGGGGGGATTTTCAACGTATGAATCGTTACCCGAGGGAACATAAGATGAGGTGCTTTTGCCGTTTTTCAAGGTTACAGGGGTGAATTCATATTCGAATTTTTCAAAATCGAGTCCCGTGAGCTTGCCGTCTCTGCTTGCGACAGATATGGGCTGAAGAGGAGATATAGTAATAGTAATCTCGGCTGATGCGGAATTGTACTCTGAGTCAGCGAGCTTGATTGCGGTTACGGTTACTGTACCTTCTTTAACACCGTAAAGGCGGTTGCCGTCGAGAAGCGCCTCGCCCGTTCCACTCGTTATAGTGTAAATTATGTCGCCGTCTCCGCTGCCGCCTGAGGTGGTAAGAGTGAGCTTTGCACCGCAGGGCAGAGTGGTGTCGCATATAATGCTGAGTGTTGCCTGCTCCTTCTTGTCGGCGTCGACGGTGGTGGTCATTGAGGGACGGAGAACAGCCACGCGGTCATAGCCGTAGAGGGACACGAGAATGTTATCGGCGTCGGTGCCGTAAATATCGGTGCCTATGGTAAGAGCAGTTGCCTTGCCACTTTCAAGGGTGAGGAGGGTGGTGCCGCCTGCGTAAACGAAGAGAACGTCTCCCCCGCTCCAATCGGCGAGGATGATATCGCCAACGGCAAGCTCTTCCTTGGAAATGAGACGCGCACGGTCGTTATCGGGGATCAAATAGTGACCGTAGCGGATATTCATACCGCCGAAGAGGTTTGGAGCTATCATTTTTGAAAGCGCGGTATCGGTGCGGCGGGTGTAATTCTTTAATTCGGTGTCGTCGTCGATGAGGTCGTCGAGCATCTCCCCAACCGACGCATAGGTATCAAAAAGGTTGATATTAAGTGCCTCGTTATAGAGGGCGCGCGCCATTTCTACGTTTGAGCCAAAGCCGATTGCACCTGTTGTGTAATCGGTAATCTTTGCCGTAAGGGCGGTGCTATTCTCCGAGGAGTAGGTGGAAACGGTGTGGGTAATTTTGCCAAGGCCAACACCGTTGACGTCGGTTTTATCGCTAACTATCAAGGTGCCTTCTTTGGTGGAAGCGGGTACCTCTACGGTATATGTAACAGTTACGGTTGCGCTCTTCGCAACGTCGCCCGTCCAGGTGAGCGTGCCGTTTTCAACCGTAACGCCGTCGCTACCCGAAACAAAGGTTGTTCCCGTGGGGAGTGTGTCGGTGAGGGTAACGCCTGATAAAGCCGCTTCGCCCTCGTTTTTAAGTGTGACGGTATAGGTGATAGTGCTTCCTGCAACAACGGAGGAGTTCTCGTAAAGGTCGGAAACCTTCTCCATCGCAAGTCCTGCTATCGTCATTCTGTCACGTGATTCCTCGGTAGGAGTAAGCCCTCTTGCAAGAGGTCTTAACACGCTGAAGCTATATATGGTATCTGACGCGGTCTTCTTGAAAAGATATCTCGAATTCGATTCGCTGAATAGGTCCTCCAACGTTATAGGCTGAATAATACCCTCGTTTCCGGAGGAATCGTAGGATTTGGAAGGGTCGGAGGTGTTAACTACGTAAGAGCCTGAGCCGGGGCGGTGAAGGAAAACACCGTCGCCCACGTAGATGTAAACGTGTCCCTTTGTTCCCTCGTCTACACCGTGGCGGTAGTTGAGGATATCGCCCACACGAAGATTCTGCTTAAGCTCTTCATAGACGGCTTTCCTTGATTCTGCCGTTTCATAAGTGTCTGAGGCGGGAAGCCAATAGCCTACTACCTCATCCGTTCCAACTCTTTCCAATGCATAGGTGTCCATTGTGGAGGTGCTGCTGGAGAGAGAGGTAGACCTGATGCCCACGCCAAACGCCTCAAGGTAGACTGCGTTAACGTAGCTTGAGCAGTCGAGGTAAATCATATGCTGTGCCGTTGCATCCTCGGGAGAGGGGGAAATATGACGGCGGGAATGGCTCTGGTCGTATTCTATCTGCCTGCCCTGCCTACGATAAGCATAGGCGATCTCCTTTACGATCTTCATATTTTCAGTAAGCTCGTACGTGGGATAGGGTGTTACGACCTCGGGTTCTTCGGGCGTTGTATCTATAACCCAGCTTTCGTCGAGAATGACGCAGTAGAAGCGCAAGCTGTCCGCACCAACGTAATAGAAATAATATTCCTTATTAACCACTTTTCCGGGATAAGTAATCACTTTAGTTATATCAAAAAGCTCTAAGCACCCCACGTCTACGTTAGCTTCCATTATAGAGTCTCTAAACGCAAGAGTACGAGTGGCATCAGGCTTGATAGTCGTAAGACTGTTGGCAGAAGGATTATTGTTAGGGCGATAGTACTCTGTATTATTATAATGATTCATATAGCTTGTGCCCGTAAATTTAAAAAGAGTGTAGGGCTGAAGGGTGTCAACCTTGAAAGCTGCCTTCATATCCGCCCAATCCTCCAGCACGACGGGAGAGGAAAGGTCAAAGGTGACCTCATTGTCACGGGAGATAACAGTGCTATCGATATCCTCACAGTTGTTCTTGGTGGTAGAAAATTCAAGATATTGCTTGTTTGGGTTATGTGTATCCGTCAATTTCTTTACGGTTGCGTAAAGTCCAATCAGGTCGCCCTTCACGTATCCAACGTCGGGGAAGGTGCCGTAGGGGACGTTACGTACAGAAATAAGTTTACTCGAATCGGTAGTATCCATTATGAGTACTTCATAATCTACCGACGCCGAGTTTGTAAAGGATACGCCGACGAAAAGTCCTTCGACGTAAACCTCGGTCTCGGCGGGCAACTCTAACGCCTGTGAGACACTTACAGTTTCAACCGTAGTTTCTTCGGTAGTTTCACCCGTTGTATCTTCTGCAAATGCAGGAAGGGCGAAAAAGACTACGCAGAAAAGAACTGACAGTAAAATCGCAATTTTTTTCATAATTACATTTCCTTTCTATAATAAAACGCCATTTTTACATATTGATTTTATCACAAAGATATGTTATAATCAAATACAAATAAATAAATAAATTTATAGGTTTTTATTTATAGGAGGAAAATGTATGGAGCTTGGGCAGAAATATATCCTGAAAATCAACAATACAAGGAGCTTTTCCAGGGCGGCGAAGGAGCTGTTTATTTCACAGCCCTCTCTTTCGCTGACGATAAAAAAGATGGAGGAGGAATTGGGGTTTCAGATATTCGACCGTTCGAAAAATCCAATTGAGCTGACTCACAAGGGACATATATACATAGAGCACCTGGAGAACGTAATAAGAAGCGAAAAGGAAATGGAAAACAAGCTGGAAAGGCTGTCGCAGGACGGTGAAAAGCGCATAGCAATAGGAGCTTCCAATTCATTTTCGCACATATATTTGCCCCGTGTTTGCGGAGAGTTTCACAAAAAGCACCCTGATGTTAACATCATTTTGGATATGGGTGAGTCGGTAAGCGGTGTGAACAGATGGGCGAGGCTGGAGGAAAAGAGGTTAGACATCATTTTCCGCCACCAGTTTGACGAGACGAGATTTTCGGGTGAAGCGGTGCACCGCGACAGATACGTAATTGCAATGAGGCGGGATTTTGAGGGAGCGGAGAGACTTCTCCCCTATTCGATGACGAGGGAGGAGCTACTTGCCCACAAAAATCTCCACGAGAGAGCGATAGAGGATTATTCCATATTCAAGAACATTTCTTTCATAAAATTCGGGCAGTCGGGAAGCGTATGGTCTCATATGTACGAGCTGATGGAGCATTGTACCTTCTCGCCCTGCACCATTCAATATTCGCCTAACTTTGAAACGCACTACAATATGATGCTTTACGGAATGGGCGCGGTTATAACGAGTAAGATGCTTGTGGAGAGCAAGTCGGAGGGAAGTGACGAGGTGATGTACTTCCCTACCAACGTGCACAGACAGTTATTTGCAATCTACAGAAAGGACGAAGCTCCGTCGGATATTCAAAGGGAGTTTATTGATTTAACGCGGGACATAGCAAATTAGTGCTTAGAGGTAAGCTCATCCCATTTGAATTTCAAAAATTCCGTTAGCAGACACGGTTTTTACAATGCCTGAGCACCCTTCCGCATAGCTGTAGGTCATATCGTCTGCGGACATAACCGAGCGCAAAAGAGTTCGGTATCCGAGGCGGTCATCCGCTCCGTCGGGCAGTGACACAGATGACAGGAAATCGAAGCAGTCGGACGTGCTGCCGACCCTCACCCGTTCTCTCAGGTGTGCTACACGCACGAAGCGGGACTCGGAGGAATAAAAATCGGTTTTGTCAAAGGAATTTTCTTTAAGACATTCCGTAATTTCCGGAAAAGACGGGGCGTTGGTAAGAACCCCGAAGGTATTTTCGTATACCTTACCGTTTTCAAAAACGACGCACTTTCCACGCTTGTCGGCAATAACGTAGTGAGGATACATCTCGGGGAAATCAGCCGTAAGTTCAAGAGAGGCTATTGTCTCAGACGCATCCAGAGTATTTCGGCAATTTTCAAGTAGATACGGTATAAGCTTCCCTGGATGGAGCTTTATTCTGTTTTTCACCTTTGCACATTCTTCCGTCATTTCTTTTCTGTAATTCAGCAAAGCAGTCATAAGACCGTATGAATTCATGCCGTCTATCCATATTTCACCAAAACTGTTTTTTATAACACCGCCGACGCAGTTTCCCGTGCCTATCACAAAATGCTCCTGCAAGTTGCCAACGCGGTCAACCGTACGAAAAAGACGGTTATTCTTAAATATAGCCGTACACACGATAAAATCCCCCTCTCGGCGCACCTGCGATAAAGCAGGTGCGCCAACTCTATTCGCCTACGGCGAGTGATATGCACTTCGTGCGTGATATGTCCTTTGGACGTGATATGCGCTACGCGCGTTGGAAGAAAGAGGCGAATAGAATATCACTGCGACCAGCGGGAGCAATATCACTTTTGCGGAGCAAAAATATCACGCCGAGCCGTGCGAGGCATATCACTTCTCAACAATTACCGCCCGATAGAACACCGTAAGGTGTAACACACTATACCTTGCAGAGCAAGGCGTGTGAAAAGGAGTACGAACAAATCGTCCGTACTCCTTTTTTCTTTTTCGGAAGGTAAAACCTGCTTTATGGTAGGTGTCCCTTGCGGTGTCCTTTTGTTTTGGTGGAGCATCTTCAACGAAAGTCGAACCGTTATAACTAATCACGCCCGTGGCGTGTATATCATCAAAACATAGTTTTGTATATCATCAAGGTGTAACCTTGTATATCATCAAGTCGCAAATGAATGCACGCTAAAGCGTGATGAGATACTCGCTTTGGCGAGATATACTCGTCAAAGCGGATGAGATACAGACTAAAGTC
>JAZSLY010000036.1:0-3547 GCA_045535585.1 Eubacteriales bacterium | reverse complement strand
TGATACGCTCGTCAAAGTCGTCTCCGCCAAGCTTGTTGTTACCTGCGGTTGCAAGAACCTCGAAAACTCCGTCGGAGATTTCAAGGATAGATACGTCAAATGTACCTCCGCCAAGGTCGTAAACCATTATCTTCTGCTCGTTGTCCTTGTCAAGACCGTAAGCAAGAGCTGCGGCGGTAGGCTCGTTGATAATTCTGAGTACATCAAGACCTGCAATCTTACCTGCGTCCTTTGTTGCCTGACGCTGAGAGTCGGTGAAGTATGCGGGAACGGTGATAACCGCCTGAGATACGGTTGTGCCAAGGAAGCTTTCAGCGTCTGCCTTGAGCTTCTGGAGAATCATTGCGGAAATCTCCTGAGGAGTGTACTGCTTGCCGTCAACGGAAACCTTGCGGTCAGTACCCATATCACGCTTGATAGAGCTGATAGTTCTGTCGGGGTTTGTGATTGCCTGTCTCTTTGCAATCTGTCCTACGAGTCTCTCGCCCGTCTTAGAAAAAGCTACTACTGACGGAGTTGTTCTCGCTCCCTCGGGGTTGGGAATTACGCTGGGCTCACCGCCCTCGAAAACTGCAACGCAGGAGTTGGTTGTACCAAGGTCTATACCAATAATCTTTGCCATAATAATTACCTCTGTCTTTCTTTATCAAAATAAATTTATTTGTTTACTAACTTAATTTGCGACCTTAACCATCGCATATCTTATAACACGCTCGCCGAGCTTATAGCCCTTCTGGAGCACCTCGACTACGGTGTTTTCGGGGACGTCCTCTCTGTCCTCGTGCAATACCGCATTGTGAAAATTGGGGTCGAACTCTACGCCCTCAGCCTCTATCTCCTCAATGCCTATCTTCTTCAAAAATTCCAAGAACTGCTTCTTGATAAGGGCAATTCCCTCTGCCACGCTTTCGTCGCCCGCGAACTTTTCCGCTCTGTCGAAATTGTCTATAACGGGGAGCAGATTCATCACCACGTCGGTCTTTGCGATAGAGTAGATTTCGTCCTTTTCCTTTTGCGTCCTCTTTTTGAAATTATCAAATTCTGCAACAAGTCTTAAATACTTGTCGTAAAGCTCTGCGTATTCCGCCTTTGAAACGCTCTCCTCTTCGGTCGGGGCTTCTTCTTCGGTGGGCTTTACCTCCTCAACCGCTTCTTCCTCAAGCTCAGAGGGCTCCTTTGCTTCGCTTTCCTCAATATTTTTCTTTTTCTCTGCCATGTCGTATCCTTTCAAGTATTAATTATCATCAGGCTCGCCGATGAGATTATTTACAATGTATTCAAGTCTTGCCACAACGCCCGAATAGTCCATTCTCTTAGGACCAATAAGTCCCAGAACGCCCGTCATATCGTTTCCTATTTTAAATTTATGATATACACAGCTGGTTCTGCCGAGCCCTACGTCAAGCCCCTCGTCGCCGATTATTACGTTCAAGCCGTCGTGGTCCACGGAGGTGCTTGTAATCAGCCTAATCAGGTCCTGCTTGTCCTCCATTATGGAAATGAGCCGTCTGGTCTTTGAAATGTCGTCAAAGTCGGGATACTTCAAAATGTTTGCCATACCGTCGAGGTAAACCCTGCCCTCCGACTCGCCCTTGACAGTATTCACAACCAGCCTTAAAACGTCGGACAAGACCGAACGGTAAACGCCGAATTTATCCTCAAGGTTGTAGATGTCCTCAAGGCTCATCTGCTCTATATTGACGCCCACCAGGTTTTCGTTGAGAAGCTTGATAAGCGTGTTCAGAGCATCTGTCGTAAGAGTGATTTCCGTTTTTATCTGGCATGTCTTTACGTTTTCCTGAGAGGTTATCATTACCAGCAAGAACATTTTAGGTGACAAATAAACGCCCTCAAATCTTGAAATCGTGCTTGCCTTTGGCTTTGCAGTATATGCAAAAGCCGTGTAATCGGTCATATCCGACAGAACTCTCGTCAGGTCTCCCACAACGTCCGAGAGATGATGAAGCTTGGTGTTCATAACCTCGTTGAGCACGTTTATCTCTTCAAGTGAAAGAGCGTAGCTGTTCATCAACCCTTCAACGTACATCTTGTAGCCGAGACTTGAGGGAACTCTGCCAGCAGAGGTGTGGGGTTGCTCCAACAGTCCCAACTGCTCAAGCTCACTCATCTCGTTTCGTATGGTAGCAGAAGAAATGTCCAATCCCATATAATTCGACAGGTACTTGGAGCCAACGGGCTCACCTGATGAAATATATGTATCGACAATGGATTTAAGTATTCTTTTCTTTCTTTCGTTCAAATCCATGGACACACCCTCTTTCTTAATGTTTTAGCACTCTCAACACCCAAGTGCTAACTTACGATATAAATTTATCACCTTTTATCAAAAAAGTCAAGAGCTTTTTAGATATTTTTTGAAAAAACATGTAAACATATTATGAATAAGTGCTAATTCTTTTATTCATTTCCGCACTCGATAAAGTGGGCAAAAAAATGAGCGCGGTATATTTCAACCACGCTCAATTTGTTATGATTTTATTTCATTCAAAAATTCTTGTGCATCGTCACGGGAGGAGAATACACGGATATCCTTGTAAGAATATTTTTCCAAAAGTGCCAACACCGCAGGTCTCGTTTGGGAGTTGAAGCTTTTTATAAACTCAAAAAATTCTCCGTCGTCCTCACCGCTTTCCGTCCACGGCATATCGCTTCTCGGCTTTCCCTTTCTCCGTCTTACGCCGTCAAGGCAGACGTCAAGTGGATAATCAAGAAAAATCACCGTATCGCACGCCCTCATTCTCATTTCCATTGTGGATAAATAATTCCCGTCGATTATCCACTCGTCGCCTTGAAGGACTTTTGCAAGTCTGTCAAGAAAAACAGATTTTTCAACGGTTGTTTTATCTTCATTCCAAAAGAGCATATCCAGATGATATAGCGGAATCCCCATGATTTTACGTAATGCTTTGGAAAAGGTGCTCTTTCCGCTTCCGGGACAGCCTATTACAATAATTTTCTTCATTTTTTATTTTCAGAATACTCCCGAAACCATTTTTCAAATCGCCTTTTATTAAAAATAATGAATTTGTACGCGTCCCCGTTTTTCATATTTACCGTTGCAACGGGGAATATTATCCATTTCCAGAAAATATCCTTTATTTCCTCCATCGGCAAGACAAGCTTTTTAAATTTATCATCCACCGTCAGCTTGTTTGTCCTATAAGTGAGTGCCTGCTTGTCAAGGTACAAGCCCCCGCCAAGTATGCCGTTGTGGCATAAACTGCAAACAAATGCTTTCACAAGTCTTCTCCTCCTTTCAAAAGTGCACGTTTACCTTTTTAATTATAGCAAAAGCAAATATGTTTTTCAATAGGTTTATGCCCGTTTTGCAAAAAAGCACGGTGCTGAAATTCAGCACCGTGTCTTGTTATATACTGTTTTTCATTTTGAGTCTCAAATTGTCGGCAATCATTGCTATGAATTCGGAGTTGGTGGGCTTGCCCTTGGAATTTTGGATAGTATATCCGAAATAGGAATTGAGCATATCCACGTCCCCTCTGTCCCACGCCACCTCTATTGCGTGACG
>JAZSLY010000065.1:0-5180 GCA_045535585.1 Eubacteriales bacterium | reverse complement strand
TTCTTTTCAACTAAATCCGTCCTTGCGGACGGGATAAATCCCACTTTCGTGGGATGAAATCACTTCGTGATGAAATCCGACTTCGTCGGGAGAAGGACGGATTTAATTTCATCTGCGAAGCAGATTTCATCCGAGCGGAGTGAGGATTTCATCGCGCAAAGCGCGATTTCATTGAAGTATCTGATTCTGTTTTTTCAACTTCTCGTTCTCGCCCATAAGGTCGTACAGTTCCTCTGTGCTGATGGATTCCTCTCGGTCGGAAAATTTTCCTGTTGACATTTCTGCAGAATTGCGTATAATAGTATTAGAAAGTGATTTGTCGAGGGGCTTAGACCCCACAACAGCTATAATTTTAGCTGAAGGCAAAACACTTTCTTTTATTTTTCCTATATTGTACACTGTAGCAACAGTTCCATTGTGACCAACGGATATACTATTGTGGAAAACTATTTTTTACCCCACACTAATATTCTTACCCAGTGGCGAAGCAAGATAAGGAGCAAGAAATTCCGCATTTTCACCATATGCAATCAACATTCCGTCTGCATATTTTGTACATATACTGCTTCAGCTATGCTTTCAATAATCTCCCTCTCAGCACGAAGCTCGGCGAGGGTAGGCTCTTTCCTTATGGGAATATCGTCGTCAAGAACGTTTTCGGTTTTGGCTTCTGCTTCAACATTGTTGTGGAGTTCTTCGCGTCTTGAGGGCTTTTTTGCCTTGCTATTGACATTTTGACTTGAAATGGGTATACTATTATCAGAGACATCTGATGAGGTACCGTGTGATGAGTCAAAATTGACAGGTTGCACATCACCCAAGGATGTTTCCGACGATGCATCTGATGAGACACCGTTGGAAATACGGTTATGTATACCGCGTCCAACACCGTCCAAGGTTGCATCTTTTTTATTCCCCAATTATATATTTGACTTCCTTCGCTAACCATTGTATTGTGGGTATCTTGCATAATAGTTGACTTTGTATCATGATCGTTATAATCAACGTTTCGCCATATAGGACTTTCGCTATTTGCAAAATCTTCCATACTAACGTATGATTTCTCAGCATCACTAAATTTGCCAACCCTCTCGGCACGAAGCTCGGCGAGGGTAGGCTCTTTCCTTATGGGAATATCTTCATCAAGAACGTTTTCGGTTTTGGCTTCTGCTTCAATCTTTGGAGCTTTAAGCGTCACGTCATCACTTGTGATTTTGAGCGTTCCGTCGGGAGCGATTTCGGGAGCTATGGGAGAAAGAGAAAATTTTCCTGTTGACTTTTTGGCAGAATTGTGTATAATAGTATTAGACACTCGGTCAGTTTGCAGGAGGTTTTCAGATTTTTTGAAAACTGTATTGCTGAGACCGAGTGTCTCATTTTTTTTGAATTCGATTAGATACTGATACTGGTTTTTTCCCTTATCTCTTATGTTAAAGGTTACCGTATAAGGAACGCCATCAAAAACAATTTCATTTTGAAATTTGTACCAATACTTTACATCTTTGTGTGCTTTGTTTTTTGGAGGTATGGTTTTATCCGCATAACTCGCTTCTGTTTGCGTTTTCTGTGGTAAATATTTAGACGTTGCAAAATTACTATGCGCCCCAAACTTGTTTTTTTGTATGAGAACGTAAAAACAATTATTTTTAATCTTTTTTTAAAAAAGGCTTGATTTTTTTATTCATATGTGCTACTATATGTTGTAACAACGAAGAATATCCAAAGAGCGAGGTGCAATTAAATGAAAAAGGACTTACATCCTGAGTATAAGGATACCGTAATCGTTTGTGCTTGTGGTGCTACTTATCCCACAAAGTCAACTAAGGAGGACATCCACGTTGAAATTTGTGCAAAGTGCCATCCCTTCTATACAGGCAAGCAAAAACTTGTAGATGCGGGCGGACGCGTTGATAAGTTCAACAAGAAGTTCGGCAGATAAACTTATACAAACCAAGGGCGGTGTAAAAAGATTTTACTTTTACACCGCCTTATTGTTTATATACCTTGCTTGAAAGAGGAAATATATGACGGATTTTGATAAAATACATTCGGCGGTGCTTGTAGCGGTATACGAGGACAACGCGAAGGACGAGCGTGACCTTGACGAGCTGGCGTCGCTTCTTGAGACGGCGGGAGGCGTGGCGGCGGCGCGCCTTGTGCAATACAGACCTACCCCCGACAACGCCACCTATATAGGACGGGGAAAATTAGAGGAATTAAAGACGATATGCGAGAGTGAGGGCATTGAGCTCGTTATATTCGACGCTGAGCTTACGCCATCGCAGATACGGGCTATCGAGGATTTTCTCACCGACGTGCGCGTCATTGACAGAACTATGCTTATCCTTGACATATTTGCGAGAAACGCAACCACCAGCGAGGGCGTTTTGCAGGTGCAGATAGCGAGGCTGAAATATACCATACCGAGGCTTCGCGGTCAGGGTGCACAGATGTCGAGGCTGGGCGGTGGAATAGGAACGAGAGGTCCCGGAGAATCCAAGCTTGAAAACGACAAAAGGCACGTAAAGGCGCAGATAGCCCAGCTTGAAACGGCGCTCAATGACCTTGAAAAGCAAAGAAAAACCCGAAGAAAGAGCCGAGAGAGCTCGGGCATAGTGCAGATATCGGTTGCAGGATACACAAACGTTGGCAAGTCCACTTTGCTGAATGCGCTGACGGGCTCGTCAATCCTTGCCCAGAACAAGCTTTTTGCGACCCTTGACCCCACCACGAGAAGATGGACTCTGCCAAACGCGGGAGAGGTGCTTCTCACCGACACGGTAGGCTTTATTGACAATCTGCCCCATCACTTGATAAGGGCGTTTCACTCCACCTTGGCAGAGGTGGTATATTCCGATATAATTCTGGTGGTGTTAGATATTTCAAGCCCACGGATAAGGCTTCAATACGACGTTACCTTAGACCTCATTCACTCTCTTTTTGAGAAGGAGGGGTGTGAGGAAAAGCCCATCATTTTCGTATTCAACAAATGCGACACTATGGAGGAAAAGGAGCTTGCAGAGACCCTTGGGCTAACCCTAAAGGACAACAGCGTTTTCATTTCGGCAAAAACGGGAGAAGGGCTTGAAGAGTTGACGGAGGCGGTGGAGAGGTGTATTCTTTCTATGAAGAGAGAAACTCATTTCCTTTTCCCCTATTCCAACGCAGGCGTTCTTGACACTCTTTACAAGACCTCGAAAGTAAACGAGGTGAATTACACCGACCTTGGAATTGAGGTGCGGGCAATCTGTGACGAAAAGACGATAGGTCAAATGAAAAAATACATTGCGGAGTAGAAAATGAAAGAGTCTTATACAACCGCCGCCCGAGAAGGCAGCGACAAATACGAGGAAAAAAAGTCGATATTTTACGGCTTTATAAAGCCTATCGAGACCGAGGAGGAGGCGCTGAGTTATATAGAAAGCGTGAAAGCCCGTCTTGACAACATAAGGCACTTTTGCTACGCCTACGTGAACAAGGGCGGAAATATAGTGCGCTTTTCGGACGACAAGGAGCCTCAGGGTACGGCAGGTATGCCTATTTTAGAGGTGATACGCCGTGAGGGGCTGGAGGGCGTGGTCATCGTAGTTGCCCGTTATTTCGGCGGAGTATTGCTGGGTGCGGGAGGCCTGACGAGAGCCTATGGAAAGGCGGCGAAGCTTGCCCTTGACGCTGCGGGAAAAGCCACCTTTGTGCTCTATCACGAGGTAAAGCTTGCCTGCGACTATTCGTCCTATCAGAAGCTGAAATACGACCTTTCGGTAATGGGCATCGAGGAGTATGGCACGGAGTACGGCGAATGTGTGGAGACCCGTGTCCTTTTAAGCGAAGAGGAGCTTGAAAAGGTGCAGGACAAGCTGGGCGGAATTACGGCAGGAAAAGGAAAAATTGAAATAGTGGGAGAAAGATTTGCACCCGAGAAATAAATGCGCTTAATATATTGACGAAATTTGGTTTAGATGGTATAATATTATATTAAGATGTAAAAAGGGAGATAAAAATGAGTATAGCTGATAAAATCTTTATTGAGAATTGCAGGAATATACTTGAAAACGGTGTCTGGGACAAGGAGTTTCAGGTTCGTCCCAAGTGGGAGGACGGCACTCCTGCCTACACGAAGAAATGCTTTGCCATTGTAAACAGATACGATTTATCGAAGGAATTCCCCATTATGACTCTGCGCAGGACCTATCTTAAAACTGCGGTAAACGAGCTTTTGTGGATATGGCAGAAGAAGTCCAACAACATTCACGACCTCAACGCAAAGATATGGGACAAGTGGGCGGATGAGGACGGCTCTATCGGCAAGGCATACGGATATCAGCTTGGCATAAAGCACGAGTACAGAGAGGGACAGTTCGACCAGGTTGACCGTGTTATCTACGACCTTATTCACAACCCCAACAGCCGTAGAATAATCACCAACATTTACAATCATCAGGACCTGAGCGAGATGAATCTCTACCCTTGTGCATACAGTATGACCTTCAACGTGTCAAACGGACGTCTGTCGGCAATACTCAACCAGAGAAGTCAGGATATGCTGGCTGCAAACAACTGGAACGTATGTCAATACTCCGTTCTCGTTCATATGCTGGCGCAGGTAACGGGTCTTGAGGTGGGTGAATTCGTTCACGTTATTGCGGACGCCCACATCTATGAAAGACACATTCCTATCGTGGAAAGAATGCTTGACAAACCTCAATTCGACGCGCCGCGCTTCGAGCTTGACAAGAGCGTTACAAATTTCTACGATTTTACCGACAAGAGCTTTACTCTTACCGACTATAAATACAATGAATTCAACGAAAGAATTGAGGTTGCAGAATAATGAATTTAATCGTTGCGATAGATAAGAATAACGGTATAGGCAAGAACGGAGACCTTTTGTGTCACCTTTCTGCCGACCTGAAGCATTTTAAGGAGATAACCAGCGGAAAAACGGTGGTTATGGGCTACAATACCCTTATTTCCCTCCCCAACAGCGCTCCCTTGAAAAACAGACGCAACATCGTCCTTTACGAAAACGATATCACGAAAGAGGGTGTAGAGGTATGTCACAATCTTGACGAGCTGTTCGCCCTTATCCGTGACATTCCCGAGGACGAGGTTTTCGTAATAGGCGGTGCTATGGTGTATTCCCTCCTTATGCCCTATTGCAAGAAATTATATATCACCCA
>JAZSLY010000005.1:0-13702 GCA_045535585.1 Eubacteriales bacterium | reverse complement strand
TCGTTAGATTTTTGGTCTAACTTTTGGGGGTCGGTTCATGTAGAGTGTTTTGACAGCCCTTAATTTTTCGGTATTGATACTATGTTTTAACAGAGTATTGCCAAGATAAACTATATTGTTTTCGATTGTCTGTACTCATAGGGTGATTCTCCCGCCATCTGCTTGAAAATTCTGTTAAAGCTGCTTTGATTTTTAAATCCGCAATCCAGCATTATCTCCACAACCTTTTTGTCGGTTTCCTGCAATAACACCTTCGCTTTGTCTACACGCAGGGTATTGATATATTCCCGAAATCCGTACTTCAGCTTAAACGCAAAAATCTTCGACACGTAGCTCTGGCTTATATAGAGCGCCTCTGACACACTCCTGACACTTATCTCCTCGCAAAAGTGCTCGGTGCAATACTCCAGAATTTTCACGGCGGTGTCCTCCTTAGCCGAGTCCACTCTTTCAAGCTCCATATTTTCTAAAGTTTCACCTATAACTGCGTTTAGATATCCCATAGCCGTTTTGGTTTTTCCCCCTCGCATAAGAGCAACGGCTCGGTCAAGCATTTTGAAAAACACTTTTCCGTCGGTGTAGTTGCAAATTGGTCTGAAATTTATAAAGGTGTTGTCAAAGGCAATAGCCGTGGGGGAGAAGAGAATTATTATCACCTCGGTGTCGGGTGCGTTTTCGTAGGAGTGAGTCTGGTAGGGAAATACCAACGCCAGCTCACCTTCACATAGCTTTTTCTCCTGACCGTCAATTACCGTGTTAAGACTCCCTTTTACAACGTAAATCAGTTCACAATGAGAATGAAACATAGGCGGATATCCTATAAACCCACGGGTATGAACTCCACGTACGTAAAGATGCTCTTTCTTTTCAAACGTTCCCTTCATAATTCACCTCGCAATAGTGACGAAAATCATTACTTTTTGTGTGCTCTTTTTATAGATTATAGCCTATAATATGATATAATGCAAGTGTAAAATATAATATTTGGAGGTTGTTATGTCAAATTTCATTCCATACCCGTCGTTCCACGATGACGTTCCCGTAGATATTTCCTTTGTTTTTGAGGAGGAAAAGCCTGCAGGCAAGCACGGCTTTCTCAAGGTAAAGGACAGAGACTTTGTGTTTGAGGACGGCACGAAGGTAAAATTCTGGGGAACTAACTTCAACGGCGCAGGCTGTTTCCCCGAGCATGATTACGCGAAAAAGCTTGCAAAGCGCCTCTCGAAGCTTGGCATAAATCTCGTTCGCTTCCATCAGCTTGATTCCGAGTGGCACACGCCTAACATATTCAATTTCACTAAGGGCAAGAGAGTGACCGACGCTCACCTTGACCCAGAGAGCATGGACAGACTGGATTTCCTCGTTAAGTGTCTCAAGGAAGAGGGAATATATATGTATATGGATATGTTCACCTACCGCAAATTCCGTTCCGACGAGGGCGTTGAAAATGTAATTGCACTTAGAGATGCAGGAAAGCCCTATTGCAATTTCTCAAGACGGCTTATCGAGCTTCAAAAGGAGCTTTCAACAGAGCTTTGGACCCACGAAAACAAGTATACTGGTATAAAATACTGCGACGAGCCTGCAATCGTTCTTGCTGAAATCGTTAACGAAAGCGACCTTTTCAAGCCCACTCCCGACAAGGCGTACGTCGAGCCCTACAAGAGCGAATTTCTTCAAATGTTCAAAAAATGGCTTGACGAAAAGGGTATCGAAAAGGATTTGACAGACCTTGACCCCGCTCTTTCTCTCGACCACGACCTCCTTGATTTCAAGGTCGATTTGCAGACCTCATATTATCTTGAAATGATGGAGCATATGCGTGCCGACGGAGTTAAAATACCTATTACGGGCACAAACTGGGTAGCCACACCCGATAACCTCAAAACACAGTACGTAACCGATTTCCTCGACGCCCACCCGTATTTTTACGACTGGAGATGGGGCGAGTTTGATAAGAGATGTATGAACAGAAGCATTACCCAGCAGAGAAGCTTCTATCTCGAAACGGTATGTGCAATGACGGCAGAGGATATGCCCACCTATATTTCCGAGTGGGATGCACCATGGCCCAATGAATTCAGGGCGGACTCGGTTATTTATTCCGCTGCTGTCGGTATGCTCCAAGGCTGGTCGGGCTTTGCAATTCATACATATTCCTATTCCGCAAGACTTGACAGAATGGATATGCTCGGCAAGGAGATTTCCGCCGAGAAAATAGGCGGTGTGCCCTACCGTCAGGGTATATTCAGCGCTTGGAATGACCCTGCCAAGTTCGGACTTTTCTATCACGCTGCACTTATCACCAGACGCGGTGACGTAAAGGCAGGTAAGCCCTACGCCATCAATATCAAAAACCGTGAGGCGTGGGACTTTGAGCAGATGAGAGTCTGCACCGAAAACAAGGCAGCTATCGTCGACCTTGACGGCACGTCCGGTCTTCCCGAGCTTACCTTCGAGGACAACGGAAGGTCGGTTGAGTCCGAAACGGGAGAGCTTTTCCGTGACTACGAAAAGAATTACGGAAAGATAGATACCGATATGACCAAGTGCGCCTTTGGCTTCCTTGGCAAGAACGGCAGGGTTGAAATGAACGGTATGAATGTTAAGTGCAATACCGATTTTGCAGTAGTAGCCCTTTCCTCACTTTCCAAGGACAAAATAACGGAATCCGATAATCTTCTTCTCACCGCCGTTGGCAGAGCAAAGAATACCGATTCCAAGTTCATCAAGGAAACAATGATAGATATAGGCAAGCCTCCTATTCTTATCGAAAATATCGAGGCGGAAATCGAAATGGACACTCCCTACTCCGACCTTGTGGTATGGGCAATCAGCGCCGAGGGCTACTATATCGGCAAAGTGCCTACGACCTACGAGGACGGCAGAATGACGATAAAAATAGGCGACGTTTCACAGTCTATGTACTACTTGATTACAAGAGCATAAGGGGGTATCATAATGCTTATAGGATGGTCTTCAAAGGACGTCAGCACGAACGAGTGCGTTACTATTACGGGTCAGGCGTATGAGAGAATAACAAAGGGCGTATTCGACCCAACCACCGTTACGGCGCTTGTAATGGACGACGGACAAGATTACGTCATCTTTCTCTCGGGAGATTTCACAAGCATCAGCGGTGAGCTTATCCGCGAGGTAAAGGCTGAGGTAAGCCGTAAGGCGCCCGAAATAGACACCCGAAAGATTATTTTCAACGCAACCCATACTCACACTGCACCCAGATATATGACAATGGGAACCAGTAGCTATGACAAAGCTCCCCGTGACAGACTTGATTTATATCCCCCCGAGAAATACCGTGCTTTTCTGGTAGAGCAGGTGTCCAACGCAGTTCAAGAGGCGTTTTGTGGTAGGGAGGAGGGCTCCTTCTCCTACGGCTACGGCTCGGCGGCGGTAGGTGTTCACCGAAGAGCCACCTATCTTAACGACAGAAGTGGAGGTAACGACAGCAAGAATACCTTCGGCGTAAACGGTCACGCAATAATGTACGGTGCAACCAACGAAGAGGACTTTTTGGGCTACGAGGGAACGATAGATACCAAGGAGTATCTCCTCTATACCTTTGATAAAGACGGGGAGTTGACGGGCGCAATAATAAACGTTGCCTGCCCTTCACAGTGTACGGAGCTTGAGTCCTTCACGTCGGCAGATTATTGGCACGAAGCAAGGGAGCTTATCCGTAAAAAGCACGGAAATATCTATATCCTTCCTCAATGTGCCGCCGCAGGTGACCAGTCACCCCATATTCTTCACGGCTCGGAAGAATTCAATCGCCGCAACCGTCTGAAATTCGGCGAGAATTCCAGAGCAAAGCAATGCGAAAAATATTGGGAATACTACAACCGAATGATAATCGCAGAAAAAATTGCCACCGCCTTCGATGAATGTTACGAGTGGGCGAAGAGGGAAAAAATTACCGATGCTCCCATAACTCACGTTACCAAAACCGTTTCGCTGGACGCATGGCGTGTAACCGAGGAGGAGTATAAAACGGCGATGTCAAATTATGAAGAGTGTAAGACTCAGGAATTCGTCCGCACCGACGACCCTGTTGACGATTTTAAGACGAACACCAGAATTTCAGCAAATATTTTTCGCTACGAGAGCGTTATCAGCAAGTACGAAAGGGGAGAGACTCGCAGAAATGCCGAAATACACGTGCTCAAAATCGGTGATATTGCCTTTGCATCTAACCCTTTCGAGCTTTATACCGATTATCAGCACAGAATTCAGGCAAGAAGCCCCTTCACCCAGACCTTTATAATTCAGCTTGCTGCCTCCGACGTCAGCGAATCCCCTGCCAGCGGATATCTTGCTACCGCAAGAGCCGCCGCAAACAAGGGCTACAGCGCAATTATGTTCAGCTGTAACGTGTCACCCGACGGCGGTCAGGAGCTTGTGGAGGAGACCCTTAAAGAGCTTAATAACATTAAATAGGATAAAAATAAACCGCTTCAAACGAAGCGGTTTATTTTTATGATATAACCTTTATGCCGTCGCTGTCCGAATAGAATTGCAGGGCGTCCTGAACAGTTCTGAATACCCCTGCCTTGCTCCAGGAATTTTTTATTCTCATTTCTACTGCGCTCAGGGCAGGGTATTGAAGCAAATATTGCTGGTGGGTGTAATTTATCCAACAGTCAGCAATCCACCCGTCCCGCAGCTCTTCGATAGGGTAGACGAGATATCCTCTGTACCCTTCGCCGCCGTTTTCCATAGAGAAGGTCGCAAAAATATCGGTGGAGGTTTCCTTTCCCCATAGGGTACTTTCCGACGTGAACGTCTTTTCATTAAGTGAATGGTATGGGGAGGCGAAGGTTACTCCGTCTTTGTCATACAGTACCCGTCCCGTCACCTCACCTGCATTTCCCCACCCGTTACCGAAACGATAGGCAGGCCATAGCTGAATACATTCCGTGCCATAGAATTTCGGTGTGTCTAACCAAAGGAAATGCTGGATTATCATAAAGCTATCCCGTTCACTCGGCAGCTTTACTCCAACGCCCGTTATGCGAAGCAGCCCTTCTTTTCTTTCCTCGTCAACGTAGTGGTCGGTTACGTCGGAAATTACCTGCAGAGCACCGTCGCATGATGCAATCTCCTCGGCACTGAGGTCGTCAAGCACGTATTCGGGAAAGCCGAGAGCGAGAAGCTTCTCCTTTACTTCTTCTTCCCTTTGATGCTCGTTTTGTTCTACCTTACTCCAGCTCATTTTGTAGCTGCTGCCAAACAGATATCCTAATGTGCAACCGACTACAATAAACGCCGAGATGATAATTACAACAACTCGGTCGGTGACCTTTATGGGAGAGGCAAGTACGGCGTAGCCCGCCTCGTCCAGCTCTGCCGATACCCGTACCAGACTTCTTATTATGAAAACATATCCTATAATCATCGCCAATGCGATAATCACACCGCTATATTGGATAAGCCCCAAGAAGCAGAGAAAGAGAAACCATATCATCAGCGCCGCCGCACCCTTTGCTCTCGGCGGCAGTCCCGCTTTTTTCTGTATGCCCTTCAATCCCTGCCAAAAGCAGAAAAAGAGAAGAAATTGAAGAGATAGATTAAATATACTTGCCACCGCCGTCAGCCGAGACTCTCGAAGGAGAGTGGTATTTATAGCTATCAGCGAGAATGAGTATATACACCTGATAACCGTGATTGCAAAACAGCCCTTCAACCACTTGTTTTCCTGCCTCAACGTGCGGAAACCAAGGAGTGATAGTATCAAGCCGATGCAGGGCAGAACGTAGTTAAGAGCGAAAAAATTCAAGGTAACGGCGTTGAGCGCCATACCGAAAAGCACTCGCCTCATTGCCTTTTTCCACGGGGTCACGTCGGAGACGATATCCTCTGGAGCACTGCCTGACATACTGTGACGCAGGAGGCTTTCAAATTCGTGCTCGGAAATTGAATTCCACTTTTCCTTACTCATAGTCCTCACCTCCCAACGCTTTACGCAGACGCTTTTTCAGACGGTACAGCTTGCCCTCAACGGCTCTCTCGGTCATAGCAAGCTCGGAGGCAATCTGTGACGTAGACTGCAGGTAATAATATTTTCGGTAAAATAATGCCCTTTCCTGCTGAGACAGCTCTTCAAGCGCCCGCGCTAACTCGGCAAGTCTTTCTCTTTGAATAACCGTTTCTTCGGGCGTTAACTCGGGGGAGGGCGTGTCGTCGGGTATTTCATCGGTGCTGACACCGCTTGCTCTTGCCCGATTAAGCGCCGTGTTTCTGGAAATCGTCGTTATCCACCCGTTCCAGCTTCCGCGCCTCTCGTCAAAGAAATCTATCTTGTCCCATATGCGCATAGCAACCTCGGACACACATTCCTCTCTGTCCTGAACGCTTGGCAAAATAGGCGCGATAACGTACCTTATCAACGCTCCGTAATGAACTATCAGCTTTTCTAATCCTTCATCGTTTCTCTTTTTTATCAGCTCTATTATTTCCCACTCACTCACGCCCACGCCTCCTTTCAAAATAGTCTTCTACAAGATTATACACGGTATAACGGAAAAACCCACGGAATTTTTAAAAAGTCAGGGTTGTAAAAATACAATCCTGACTTTTAAATTATATTTTTTCTATGATAACGCCCACGCCTTTATTGAACACCGTGCCCTTTTCGTCGTAGTAAACGTTGTAGGTGTTGTTGCGATAGGTAAGGTTCTCAAGCTTGAACCACTCCCACACACCGCTTATTCTGGGCTTGACGGAAAGCTCTTTCTTTGACGTGTCAACACCGCACAGACCTCTGAGCACAAGGTCGATGAAGGTGGAATGGTTATAGTCGCGTCCTCTGTCCTGACCGCCCGTAAGGGTCACGCCGTTTTTGCCAACCTCTCTTGCGTGCCATACGAATTCAAAGGGGCGCATAACCTCGTCGATAAAGTTGACCCTCTTTCCATCCTCAATGGAATAGTGCATCTCGGCGTATTTCAGAAGAAAATCGTAAAGGTCTTTATCCGAAACCGTTTTTTGATTGTAATTCGTCAAAAGCTCGATTACTCCGTTTATCACATAGCTTGTAGCATAGGGCCACACGTTTCCGTTCCAGGTACACGCCTTTCCTTCGTAATAAAGAAATCTCTCGTGGGACATATCTGCCGTAGTAAAGCCCGTTTTAGCATTGAATACTTTGTCGTCCTTCAGGAACTCAAAGCACTTTTCACGGTTCTCGGAGGGGAGTGAAAACGCCCAGGGAATATATCCCATAAGCTCACGTGCATTGTGCCCTTCGGGAATAGACGAGGTGTCAAGAGGCTTGTCGAAATCCTCGTCAAGAGGGTGTATCGCCTTGAAGAACTCACCGTCCCAAAGCTTCTCTTCAACTAATTCCTTTATTGTGTTTGCCTTTTCAAGATAGAAGGAGGACTTTATTCCGTTACCCGAAAGCGCAAAGATTTTCGAGAGTGACAGGGCGTCTGCATACATACAGGAGTTCATCAGCGGACGCAAGCCTTTAAGGTCTACAAGCTCGGGGGTAGTTCCGCTTATGGAGAACTCTGTTCCCTCGTAATTATCTTTTGACCAATAAAGCCCGTTCTTTGTGCCGTGGGTTTCTTCCCACTTTACAAAATATTTTTCAAAAGCTTCGGCGTTTTCAACGAGAAAATCTTCTCTTGCGTTGAAAAGGCAGAAATTATACATCGCCGTCAGGGCAGGGGTGTGGTACTTGTGTGACTGCCCCTCACCCGTAAGGAAAAACTTCACGTAGTCCAAAAGAATATTTGAATTCTTCAGCCATCTGAATTCGTTAAGGTGATGTGTCAGGGCGGCGTTTATGGTATTGTGCTTGCCTGCCCAAGAGAGAGGATTGTCGGTTAAAAACTCGCTCAAAAGAAATCCGTCCTCGGTGTCCATAATATGCTTTCTCATCGTCCAGGTACGGAAAGCAAAGGTTTCCTCTATGGTCGCGTTTGGGCAGTACAGCCTCGGTGCATTTTCCAAAAGGAACGCCTCGGCGTTTTCGTTGCTGACGTAGTGCTTTACTAATTCACAGTCGTTTTCGTTGAATTTTCTAAAATATTCTGCGTAATTCATAATTCGTCCACCTTGATTATAAACGTTATCCGATTCACACTTGAAGCGTACGTAAACATTGTACTATCACTTGCAAAAAAAATCAAGTGTTGACACAAAAAAATATCGGCGTTTTTTAAAAGCCGAAGAGATATTGAAAATGCATTAAAACTGTGATATAATTAAGCTATATATGAATTCAGGAAAGAAAGCGAAGAGATGAAGAAACTTACGATAGGAATTATAGCCCACGTTGATAGCGGAAAGACTACTCTGTCAGAGTCGATACTCTATAAAACGGGAGTAGTAAACAAGCTTGGCTCGGTTAACCGTGGCAACACTTATATGGACACCAATGACATTGAGCGTGACCGTGGCATAACTATTTTTTCAAGCTCCGCATCCTTTATATATAACGACACGGAATTCACTCTTCTTGACACCCCCGGTCACGTGGATTTCTCTCCCGAAACAGAAAGAGCACTAAGAATTATAGATTGCGCCATTTTGGTTATCAGCGGTACCGACGGCGTGCAAAGCCATACTCTCACTCTTTGGAAGCTTCTTGAAGCCTATAACATACCTACGGCAATTTTCGTGAATAAAATGGATATCAGCACCTACACGAGAGAGGGCTTGTGCAACGGAATTCGTTCAAGGCTTGGAGACGGCGTTATAAATATGGATGCGTTAGGCGTGGAAAAAAGCCGAGAGGAGCTTGCTATGTGCTCCGAAACGCTTATGGAAAGCTTTCTGTCGGGTACAGATTTTCAGGACAAGGATATTTCGGACGCCATAGCTCAGCGCCGATTGTTCCCCTGTTATTTCGGTTCAGCCCTTCACGGAGAGGGTACGGAATTGCTCCTTGACGGCATTTCAAGATACTTTCGCTCTCCTGAATATAATAACGATTTTTCAGCAAGAGTCTACAAAATCACCCGTGACAAGAACGAGCCCATAGTGCACCTAAAGCTTACGGGGGGCACTCTTCGCGTAAAGGACGTTATATCGGGAAAACGCTTCAACGGTGAAGAGTGGAGCGAAAAGGTCAATACTATCCGAATATATTCGGGAGAAAAATATAAGACGGTAAACGAGGTCACCGCAGGCTCGGTCTGCGCCCTGACGGGAATCAGCAACGCCTATGCGGGAATGGGACTCGGCGGTGAGCCCGACTGTAGCTCGGCACGCCTTGAGCCTGTGCTTTCATACCGTGTAGATCTGCCCGACGGGGTGGACGCCTACGTGGCACTGATGAAATTCCGCGAGCTCGAAGAGGAAGAGCCTGCTCTTCACGTGGTTTATGACGAGCAGAATCGTGAAATATATTTCGGAATTATGGGAGAGGTTCAGCTTGAGGTGCTGACAAGACTTATTGCGGAACGCTTTTCTATGGACGTCACCTTCAGCGACGGCTCTATTGCCTATCGGGAAACTATTCGTCACTCGGTTGTCGGCATCGGACATTACGAGCCCCTTCGCCATTACGCAGAGGTTCAGCTTTTGCTTGAGCCCCTTGAGAGAGGCGCAGGCTTGGTTTTCGACTTTGACAATGATTGCGGACTTGAAGGGCATTTCAGACGCCTCGTGGTGTCACACCTTTATGAAAAATGCCACGTTGGAGCCTTGACGGGCTCACCTATAACCGATATGAAAATAACGCTGATTGCAGGA
The DNA here is from genome assembly GCA_045535585.1 of Eubacteriales bacterium. Classification (GTDB taxonomy): domain Bacteria; phylum Bacillota; class Clostridia; order Oscillospirales; family SIG627; genus RGIG6353. Next base: position 3,979 of record JAZSLY010000005.1, on the reverse strand, counting down.
AGGTCGCACCCGAAGCACACCGAAGGCGGTGATTTCCGTCAGGCCACCTGGCGTGCCGTGCGTCAAGGTCTACGCAGTGCAGAGGGCGTTATATTGGAGCCTTGGTACGATTTCCAACTTGAGCTTCCCGCCGAATTTATAGGACGGGCAATGACCGACGTTTCCGCTATGGGCGGACGCTTCGGCGAGCCCGAATTCATCGACGGCGCAGGTCGTCTTTCGGGGCGTGCTCCCGTATCGAGAATGAGGGGCTACCACCGTGACGTTATCGGCTACACCAAGGGGGATGGAAGACTCGTTACCTCCTTTGGAGGCTACGAGGAATGTGCCGATCCCGAAAGAGCTATTGCCGAGTGCGGATACGATGCCGACCGTGACCTTGAGAATACGGCGGATTCAATTTTTTGCGACCACGGCGCAGGCTTCGGCGTTCCTTGGTACGAGGTGGAAAACTATAAGCATATCGACAGCGGTGTCCTCTTTGCTTCGGAAAATAACGCCGAGCTTGAGGCGCGCAGAGAGAGGTATATGCGCGCCGTTGCCGACGACGAGGAGCTTATGCGCATTTTCGAGCGTACCTACGGCACCGTGAAGCCAAGAGAGGTTTCCGAACGCAAGACGGTCAGAGCGCCTGCAACACAGCCCCGTCGCACTCCGTCCACGGCAAAGCCTCAACAGGTGGGGCCCGAATACCTTCTCGTTGACGGCTACAATATAATCTACGGCTGGGACGACCTTCGCGTTATGGCTGAAAAGAGCCTTGATCTTGCCCGCACCGTTTTATGTGACAGACTGTCAAACTACCGTGGCTTTTGCGGGGGAGAGGTCATCGTTGTATTCGATGCCTATAAGGTCAAGCGCAATCACGGGGAAACCGAGAAGGTGGGCGGTATTACTATCGTCTATACCAAGGAGGCGGAACCCGCCGACACCTACATCGAAAAGGCGTCCCACGAGCTTGCAAAAAACCACAAGGTTCGGGTTGCCACCTCTGACTCTCAGGAACAGCTTATCATCTTCGGTAACGGCGCCGTGAGGGTTACTGCAAGAGGACTGCTTGCCGAGGTCAACGAGGTAGAGCGCCATATTCGTGAGATTATCGGCTGATAATTTGGGTGGAGACCTGAATTTTTTAAAAAGCTATTGATTTTTTTGCTTCCTTTTGGTAAAATATTATACAATGCGAAATATTTTTTTTGAAAGGAGTATAAGTATGAAACTTACATATATCGTAAACGGCAGAATAGTTCTTCCCGACGCCGTCGTTTGTGGCAAAGCCCTTGCCTTTGACAGCGACAGCGGAAAAATCGTCGGCATAGCCGACACAGCTCCCGCAGGCGCAGAGACTATCGACGCCAAGGGTAATTACGTAGCTCCCGGTCTCGTCGATATCCATATCCACGGATATCTTGGCGAGGATACCTGCGACGCTCTGCCCGAGGGAATAAAGAAGATGGCATACGGCGTTGCAAAGAACGGCGTTACCTCCTTCCTTCCCACCACTATGACCGTGTCGAAGGACGAAATCATCGCCGCCCTCAACGCAGTTCGTTCGCTTAAGGAGGAAAGCAAGTCCTGGGACGGCGCCGAAATAATTGGCGTTCACGCCGAGGGCCCCTTCATCAATCCTTCAAAGAAGGGCGCTCAGGCAGAGGAAAACATTCTCGTTCCCGATGCCGATTTCATTCTTGAAAATGCCGATATCATCAAATCCGTGACTCTTGCTCCCGAAATGGACAAGGACCACGAGTGTATAAAGAAGCTCACCGCTCAATCCGACGTTCTCGTTTCAATGGGACATACCGACGCAACCTTTGACGAGGCGATGAGCGCAGTAAAGGACGGCGTTTGCCACGCAACGCACCTCTTCAACGCTATGTCCGCCCTCGCCCACAGAAACCCCGGCGTTGTCGGCGCAGCTCTTGCCAGCGAAAACGTTTCCGTGGAGGTTATAGCAGATACCTTCCATATCAATCCGGGTCTTTATACCATTATCGCAAAGGCAAAGGGTGACAAGATGGTTCTTATCACCGACTGTACCCGTGCAGGAGGTATGCCCGACGGCGAATACGACCTCGGCGGTCAGCCTATCTTCCTCAAGGGTATCGAATGCCGTCTTGCCGACGGAACTATCGCAGGCAGCGTTCTCAAGCTCAACTGCGCTGTAAAGAACGTTCTTGACCATACCTCTCTCCCCGTAAACGAGGTGTTCAATATGGCATCTCTCAACCCTGCACGCTCTATCCATTGTGCCCACCGTATCGGCTCTCTGGAGGAAGGAAAGGACGCAGATATCATCATTGCAGATGAGAATATCAATATAGTCAGAACAATCAAGAAAGGAAGAACTATTTATGAAGCTTAAACTCAATGCTCCTCTCGACCCCGGCTTTATGCCTATGGCGGTGGTATACCGTGACTTTCAGGCAGCAGTAAAGGCAGCCGGCGGTGAGAAGCTCACTATCGGTCTCGAAAGAAACGATGGTCTGACCTCCGTTTATACCGTGGAGGTATTTAAGGACGGAACGGGTCACGATGAAGAAAACCACGAATTCGTTGAAAGAATTGTCAAGACTCTCCTCTGGACACGCGGTGGCTACAAGCTTATTATCGCTGGCTCCAAGGTAATTGCAGACAGAATCAAGGAGGACTACTCTGTTGGCGGTTACCGTGACTTTGACCGCGTATTTATGTCAGAGGTTTACGAAGCTCCTTTTGAAGTTATTCACGTTCCCTTTGAAGAAGCTCCTACTACTAAGGAATCTGCCGCTCCCGTCGGACGCCATCTCAACGGATGCCGCATCGGCTTCGATGCAGGCGGAAGTGACCGTAAGGTAAGCTCGGTTGTAGAAGGCGAAGCTACCTACTCCGAGGAGGTTATTTGGTTCCCCAAGCTCCAGAATGACCCCCAGTATCACTACGACGGAATTATGGACGCCATGAAAACCGCCGCATCCAAAATGCCCCGTGTTGACGGCATCGGCGTTTCCACCGCAGGCGTAGTTATCGGCAACCGCATTATGACCTCGTCTCTCTTCCTCAAGGTTAAGAACGAAAACCCCGAAGCCTTTGAAAAGGTAGTTAAGGATATCTATACCAATATCGCAAAGGAGCTCGGCAACGTACCGATCGAGGTTGCAAACGACGGCGACGTTACCGCGCTTGCAGGCGCTATGGACCTTGGCGACAACAATGTTCTCGGCGTTGCAATGGGCACCAGCGAAGCAGGCGGATACGTTGACGGGAACGGCAACATTACAGGCTGGCTCAACGAGCTTGCCTTCGTTCCTGCCGACTTCAATAAGGACGCTATGGTAGACGAGTGGTCTGGCGACTACGGCTGTGGCGTGAAGTATTTCTCTCAGGACTCGGTTATCAAGCTTGCTCCCGCCGCAGGCATCGAGCTTGACGAAAAGGCATCTCCTGCTGAAAAGCTCAAGGTAGTTCAGGGTCTTATGGCAAAGGGCGACGAGCGTGCCAGAAAGATTTACGAAACTATCGGCGTATACTTCGGATATGCTGTTGCATACTACGCACTCTTCTATGATATCAAGCACGTTCTCCTTATGGGTCGTGTATCGTCAGGCGAGGGCGGAAGCATCCTCCACAAGAACGCAGAAAAGGTTCTCTCAGAGGAATTCCCCGAGCTTGCAAAGAAGATCGTTATCCACCTTCCCGACGAAAGCAGCCGCCGCGTAGGTCAGTCCATCGCCGCAGCAAGCCTTCCTAACGTTAAATAAGGTAAATACAAAAATCATCCACTGTTTAGGTGGATGATTTTTTTGTAGCGGTTGAGGAAAGAATCGGCGTCTGCTTTTCATAAATCACGGCAAAGCCGTGTATATCATCAAAACGATGTTTTGTATATCATCATTGCGAAGCACAGCCTGCGGCTGATGATATGCACCGTTGGTGATGATATACACGCTATCGCGTGATGATATGCCATTGCTTTCGCAATGGATAAAAACCAAGCTAT
>JAZSLY010000207.1:0-8558 GCA_045535585.1 Eubacteriales bacterium | reverse complement strand
TTGTTTTCGCCCGTGTGGAAGCTTGTCAGACGGTCTCCCACCAGTCTTATGGCGTCGCCGATATTGTTTTCCTCTATATTCATATGGTAGGTGTCAAGAAGCACGCCGATGTTGGGGCTGTCAATTTCGTTTGCGTATTTCAGCGCCTCCTCGGCAGTATTGATAAGGCAGGTCTCAAATCTGTTTACCGCTTCAACGCAGTAGGTAACGCCGCAGTCCTCGGCGGTCTTGATGATAGAGCGCATACTCTCGATGCTCTTTTCCCAATAAGGCTCCTTATAGCCGAGGTAATTGTCGGGAGTGCCCCAGCCTGCATAGCTTACGCCCGAGAGGAGAGTGCCTCCCATAAAGCCTATTCTTTCAACTATCCTTTTAAGGTAGTCAACTCCGCCAAGGCGCACCTTCTCGTCAAGAGAGGACACGTCAAAGGCACGGTCAAGACCGAGGCTGTAGGTCATTTCAACGCCATACTCCTCGGCGTACTTAACAAGGTCTGTCATATGTTCACGGGTCATTTCAAGCAGGGGCTGTGCCTGAAACTCCAGCACGTCAAAGCCGATTTCTGCCGCCTTTTTGATATATTTCTTGTGGTCTGCGTCCCAGTTCTTTTCCCAGAAATTCATAAAAATACCAAGTTTATTCATAATATTCCCTCCAAAAATTATTTTATCGTATAGAAATCACTTTAAATAAGCCTCGCCGTTTCACTTTGTTTTTAATGATGGCGAAAATTGCCTGCAGTGCAACTGCTTATATCAAATCACAGTTGTAGCCGAGATACTTGCCGAAGGCTTCCTCGACTGCATCTGCCCAAAGCCCCGGAACGATAGCCGTGTGGTGTCTGAATCCGTTTTCAAACATATATTTGATTAGAGCGGGCATCCTTTCGCTTTCGATAACGGCGCCTGCGCCGAAAAATTCCTTCTCCAAGGGGTCCTGCGTCAGCTTTGCTTCCGAGGTGAAGGCAAAGAGCTTTCCGTCCTCTGTCTTGAAGCTTCCCACAGTTACCTCTCCCTTCTTCACTTCTCCGTTTACAATTCCCACGCCCGTGCCCTCGCCGTAGGATTTCTTGAACATCAGGTGCTCGGAAATCCTTGTCTTTCCTTCAAAGAAGGAATTGGGTATCGCGGAGCAATGGAATACGATAGCCTTCGTTTCTTCTTCTCCGTAGTTGTTGTTGAGGTCGAGAAGCATTACGGGGTGCTCGCCTGCACTTTGCAGAGCGTACATCATTACGGCGTTGTTTACGTCAAGCTCGCAGGCGGCAGGAATTCCTCTTTCGTTAAGGTCGCTGAGCACAAGGCAGGGGGCGATATTGTAATGAGTTACGAACTCGTCCCAGCATCTTATCGCAACTGCCTTCAGGTCAAATTTCTCTATAAGCTCGTCAACGGCAACGCCGAGACGGGAAATGTTCTCTAGTTTCTCCTTGGGGTAGCTTCCAAAATCGGTGATGGCAGAAAAATGAGCCATCTTTGCTCCAAGCTTTTCTTCGTCGGCGCGCTCCATCATATCGAACACCATCGCAAGATCTATGGTTTCGACGCTTATGTTACAGTTCTGGAAGGCAATCTCGTCAATTCTTACCGTCTTGAAGGCGGTAGTTCTTGCACCGATAGTGCCCACGTTAAAGGTTTTAAGGTCACGCACCACTCGGCAGATTGCGCCGAAGTGCCTCAGGTCCTCGTCAAATTCAGGTGAGAGGGGATGAACGGTGGCGCTCTTTGTCAGCGTGAATTTTATTTTGCACTGTCTTAAAACGTTGCACATAGCAATCTTTCCGCAAAGGGAGTCACGGCGGCGTGCAAAGTCCATTTTTCCTATCTCGTCGGGATACGCCTGCACCAGCACGGGTACTCGGATATCACGGAGCGCCGCCGAAGCGCCGTTCTCGTCGCTGAAATTGGGCATACAGAGAATGACGCCGTCGTATTTTCCTTCGTTTTCCTTTAGGAACGCATTGTATTTCTTTCCTTCCTCAAGGGTCTCCACGGCGCCGTAACGGGTCAGGCTCTCGTCCATAATTATGTAGCCGAAGCCGTTCTTTTCAAGCGCCTCTGTCATTTCGCGCCTTGCATCTGCAATTACTTCACCGGGGAAAAAGCCTCTGTTACCGAAATAGAGAGCAAAGGTTATCTTTGATTTTTTCATAGTTTTACTCCTCCTTTTTCTTTTATTATATATAAAAAGGAGGGCGTATAATAGATATTTATATGCCCAAAAATAGCACTTTCTTCCCGAAATGGTGTGTTTCTGTATTGACTTTTTCTCCTCTTGCGATATAATATAAGGGGGAGGGGATAATATGAGCTGTATCTTCAATAAAGCCAAGCTGAAAGAGGTTTTGAGGGATTTTCATACAATAACACGGGCTACTATAAGCGTGTGGGATGCGGATTTTAACCAGCTTTTGTACTATCCAAAGCCTATGGCGCACCTCTGTGCTGCAATAAAATCTTCCCCGACGGGCAAGGAGATGTGCTTCAAGTCGGATATGACGGCGTGCATAAGGGCTGCCGCCGAAAAAAAGCCCTACACCTTTACCTGCCACGCGGGGCTGGTGGATACCGCCGTGCCCGTTTACTATGAGGGTGAGATAATTGCATATATGATGTTCGGTCAGATAAGGGACACCGAGCGGTATTATTCGGACGTGGAAAAGGTTATCCCCCTTTGCAAAAGGTACGGGATAGGCGAGACGGAGGTGCGGGAATACTATGAAATGCTCCCCCTCTTTGACCGTCGGCAGATAGAGGCGGCATCCAATTTCCTCAGTATGTGCACCACCTATCTTCATATCAGCCAGATGATAAAGGTGGAGAAAAACCACCTTGCGTCAGGAATTGATAATTATATCACGGAAAATATAAAAAGCCCCTTGACCGTCGAGGAGCTTTGTAAAAAATTCAATATATCGAAAAATATGCTTTATGACGTGTCCCATCGCTTTTTCAATACGACCATCAGGGATTATATAATAAGGAAAAGGCTTGATATGGCAAAGCACCTGCTTACCACGACGCAGATTTCCGTGTCTGAGATAAGCGAAACGGTGGGCTTTTCCGACTATAACTATTTCATTCGCGCCTTCGGCAAGCGAATAGGCTTCAGCCCTTTAGAGTACAGAAAGAGATTTCCGCTTGAAACGATGTAAAAAAGGTTGTGAGAAAACTCACAACCTTTTTTTACATTCCTATTTCTCTGCTAATTTGTCGAGCCTCTTATTTCTTATATAAAGAATAAGGTCTACCGACACCATAATGAAGTTGAGCACGTAGAAGAAAAGCACGTACCACTTGAAGCTGTCCGCCAAAAGCTTGGACGCAATTCCGAATATGTAGCCTACCCAGATGAAGATAAGGAACATAAGGCTCTTACCCTTGGTGGTTCTTACCTTGTAGGACTTGATTACGTTCATAGGCCAGGAAAGACCGAAAAGAACTACCATAAAAATTTCAAAAAGTTCTGACATAAAATACACCTCTTATTATTTATTTGCGAGCCGACAGGGTTCGCTTTCTTTCTATTATAACACATAATTGACATATTGTAAACAATGTATTATAATATGGATACTATAACAAATTTAATGGAGTAAAAAATGGAGCTTTTACAGTTAAAGTATTTTCGCGACGCAGTGCTGACGGGCAATTTTTCCCACACCGCATCTAAATTTTCCGTACCGCCCTCTGCCGTCTCCCAATCGGTGAAGCGTCTGGAAAAGGAGCTTGGCACAACCCTCTTTGAACGCCGTGCCAACAAAATCGTGCCTAACGAGTCGGGAAAGGTGCTCTTCAACCGAATTAACGTGGCGCTGTCGGAGATAGAGCGTGGAGTTGAGGAGATAAAGAGCATCACCACCGAGTATAAGGGAAAAATAACCCTCCTGATAGAGAATAACCGCCGTTATATCACCGAGTGCATCAGCCGTTTTAAAAGCCGATATCCCTTCGTGGATTTTGCTATATATCACCAAAGACCTCAAGGGGAGAACGTAAAGTTTGACCTTGTGGTAACCTCTCTTGCCGATTTCGGCTCAGGCTGGGAGAGGGAATATTTGCTTAAAGAGGAGATACTCTTTTCGGTCTCCAAGGATAACCCTCTTGCCTCCAAAAAGGCGGTGAGCGTTGATGAGCTTAAATCCACTCCCTTTGTGTCCATGCCTGCGGGAAGCAATCTGCACAAGCTTCTCATAGAGGTGTTCGAGCCCTTTGACCTTCTGCCCAATATCACTATTTTCTGCGACGACCCCTACTACGTGCGAAGATATACCGAAATGGGTCTTGGCGCATCCCTTTATCCCGAGTTTTCCTGGCGCGGTCAGGCTTCCCTAAACGTTGTGAATATTCCCTTTTCGGAAAAGGTGGAAAGAGTGACCTACCTTTACAGTAAGCCCTGCAGCAACGCAATCGTGGAAACCTTCAAAAGCTACCTGAAGGGGTAGGGGGTGACACCCTTCGGATTAGAATAACTCGTTATCGGCTGAATGGGCGTCAAAAAACATTATATAATAAATTGGAATATAGGTTATTTTGCCATTTTGCGTAACGTTTCTTTCATTAGATACTACAAAAGCCTTTTTGATGTGATAGTCTTCGTTTTGCACAAAGGTATTCAACGCGCTGTGCACGGTGTAATCCTTACCTGATTTAACCTCAATCGGCACGGTGGAAAGGCTGGCATAATCGTCGATAAGATAATCGACCTCACCCTTGCTTCGATTGTCGTAATAAAAGAGCTTATGCCCGTGGGCTATCAGCTCACTCGCAACCGCAGTCTCGTAAACCGAACCGAGATTGATGCTTTTTTCGTCGTCCAAAATTGCACGGATATTATTGCCGTAGAGAACGCCCGTAAGAATACCGACGTCGTTCAGATATAGCTTAATGAGGTTCTTTCCCGTGGACTCGATGAGAGGGAAAACGGGATTGGAAATCGCCTGAACGTTAAGGGCTATACCTGCGCTTACGAGATATTCAAACTCATCGGCATAGTCGTTGAAGGTTTTGCCCCTTTTGTTTTCTATGCTCTGTGCTACAACGCGCTTTTTCTTATTCTCCATATTGGAGGGGATGAGGTCGTAAACCCGACGGATTTTTAATTTGTTTTCCTGATCGTATTTAGAAGCATCTGTGGCGTAATAATCGTGAATTTCACTCTGAACGTTACGCACAGACCTGATATTCTTTTCGTTCAGATATGCGTTGACAGCGTCGGGAAGACCTCCGACGAGAAGGAATTTTCGAAACAGGTCCATTATCTTATTGTGCATGGCTTCGTCAAGGGCTTCAAGGCGTTCAAATTTCCTTCGCATTGAAGAAATTGCAATTTCGTTCATTCCATTGGCATAAAGGAATTCCTCGAAATCCAGCGGGAACATTCTGACTTTACGGATGCTTCCCATAGGGATAGACGTTGTTTGCGACAACGTAACTCCAAGCAACGAACCGCTGGCGACGTAGGTGAATTTATTGTCCTGCGACAAGAATTTAAGCAAGGTCAGGAGGTGCGGATAGGTCTGTATTTCGTCGATGAAAATGAGGGTATTTTCCTTTTCCTTCATCTTATTTCCTGCAAGCATACTTACCTGCAGATAAAAATCCTCAACTGTTCTTGTATTTTCAAAGAGACGGTCTCCCAAATAATCGGCAACCATATTGATTTCTATATAGTTTTCAAAAAGCTTTTTTCCTACGTGGTTGATAATGTAGGTTTTACCTATTTGACGGGCTCCGTCAATTAACAGAATTTTTGGGGATTGGCTTTTTAAGTGCTCTTCAATAAGCGCTTCTATCTTTCGATATAACATAAAACACCTCCGAAACAACTTTTCAAACATATTATAGCATAAAAATTATGACTTTTCAATAGAAAAATAGCATCATTTTTATGACTTTTCAAAAGAGAGCGTGTTTTCAGCTTTTTTCGGCAAAGCTTCCGGGGGGGAGTCCGCATTTCTTCTTGAAGAAGCTTGAAAAGTGAGAGGGGGAATAAAAGCCCAGCCTGTCGGCAATCTCACCGACGGAAAGATTTTTTTCGGCGAGAAGCCTTTTTGCCGTATCCAGACGGAGTCTGTTGTGGCAGGCGATGATGCTTTCCCCGGTTTCTTCCTTAAAGACGGTTTTCAGGGTGGATGGAGAATAGGAGAATCGGGAGGCAAGCTCGTCAAGGGTGACGGGTCTATGCAGATTTTCCTCTAAATAGCCACGGACGGCGGAGGATAGCTTTTTCCTTTTCAGGTGTTGGGTGTAGGAGTCAATACGGATTTTTACGTCGGTGCTTCGGGAGGAATAAAGAGAGAGGAGCAAAAGCTCTATGGTGTTGTGAATGAATTGAAGGTGCAGGGGAGAGGCACCCTTTTTTTTCGACATAAAGCCGTCCCTTGCAATACTTAAGGGGTCCTTTTCGGCAAAATAGGTGTCTGCGTGGGTGGCGATATCGTTAAGATATAGGCGCTGTCTTTGGTTTACCGACAGAATTTTGTTCTCAAAGAAGCTCATTGCCCCGTCCGAGCAATGAAAGCAGAAGATGATAGCGGTGGCGTCGGAATGATAGGGTGAAAGGTTGTGGAATTCAAGGGGCTTGTGGCATATCATTTCACCGCTTTTTATGACGTACCTCTTGTCGTCGGCAACTGCCGACATCCTGCCCGATTCCACGAAAACGAATTCCCACCCCTCGTGGCTTTCTCCGTCGTAGTGAAAGTCCTTTTGAAAGGTGTGACGGAATGCGCTGAACAGTCCGAATACCTGTATTTCCTTTTCCGAGTCTGCGATTTTCATACCTGCCTCCAACATTTTCAGATAAAGATAGTAAAATATAAACTCAAAAATAACTGTCCGAATTTGAAAGTTGTTTGTCCTATTATAACTTGCAAAGGAGCTTTTGTCAAGCTACAATATAATCGTATTAAGAGCTTGGAAAAGGAGAAAGGAATGCTGAAAGCTGCTTTGATAGGATTTGGAGGCATTGCAAGAATTCATCAATACGCCTATTGGTACGCTTCCGAAAAGCTGGGCGTGCCCGTTGAGCTTGTTGCGGCGTTTGACCTGAACTCTGCAAAGTTTACCGAAAAGACCTCGATAAATATACCCCTTGGTGAAATGGCAAACGAAAAGCCCATTCACTTTTATACCGATATGAACGAGATGCTTGAAAAGGAGAAGCCCGATTTTCTGGACGTATGCCTCCCCACCAAGCTTCACGCCACCGTTACCGCAGACCTGCTTTCCCGCGGATATTCCGTTTTGTGCGAAAAGCCTATGTCCTTCTTGAAGGAGGATTGCGACGCTATGCTTGAAGCGTCACGGAAAAGCGGAAAAAAGCTGATGATAGGTCAATGCGTGCGCTTCGCTCCCGAATACGAGTATTTGCAAGAGCTGATAGCCAACGGCGGATACGGCAGGGTTTTAGAGGCGGAGCTTTACCGCTTCAGCCCACCGCCCTTTTGGAGCAAGAACGGCTGGCAGCTTAACGTAAATGAGTCGGGAGGATGCTTATTTGAGCTTAATATTCACGACGTGGATTTTGCCCGTTGGGCGTTTGGCGACCCGAAGAAAATTTCCTGCTCCATTGAAAGCCGTGTGTTTGATGAGGACACCGTGGAGTGCAGATTGGATTACGGAGACTACGGAGTCTTGATCAGCGGAGGCTGGTTGAAGCCCGAGGACGCCTTTTCCAGCGGTTACAGAGTGAAGCTTGAAGGGGCAACGGTGGAGCTTCAAAACGGAAGGGTCACCTTAACCGAGGAGGGACGGGAGACAATTACCGTGCCCATTGAAAAGAGAGAATATATAATAGGTGAGATTGCGTATTGGGTAGACGTTTTGACGGGCAGGGTTGAAAACACAAAAAATCCTCCCGAAAGCTCGGCCCAAACCATTGCGCTTTTACATAAGCTTCGGGAATGTGCCCGAAACGGAAAGAAAGAATAAACGGAGGAAAGAAAATGAACGTACTTGCTATTGGCTGTCATCCCGACGACGTGGAGATTGCGTGCTCGGGAACTCTTGCCAAATGTGTAAAAAGAGGAGACAGGGTCATCGTGTGCCACGTTTCCAGCGGAAATCTGGGTCACGTGATAATTCCACCCGACGAGCTTACCGTCATTCGTGCAGGTGAGGCGAAGAAGGCAGGCGCTCTGGCAGGAATAGAGGTTATCTCGGGAGGCTTTGATGACCTCGAGATTTACGACGGCAACAAGGAGGCAAGGGACAAGATAGTGGACGTTATCCGCTATGCTAACCCCGATTTTATCATCACCCATAACCCCGACGACTATATGCCCGACCACACGGCTGTGTCAAAGCTTGTTTTCGATGCGAGCTTTACGGCGACTCTCCCCAATTATACCGATTACCCTCACCGTTACAGCGCCGTGGACGGAGAGCCTGCAAAGCTTGTTCCCATATACTATATGGACACCCTTGCAGGCGTGGATTTTCAGCCTACGGAATACGTGGATATCACAGAGGAGATTGACCTGAAGATACAGATGCTTGAATGTCACGTCAGCCAGCTTGTCTGGATGCGTGACCACGACGGCATCGACTTTGCCG
>JAZSLY010000149.1:0-10256 GCA_045535585.1 Eubacteriales bacterium | reverse complement strand
ATAAAAATAAAACTTAACAAATTTATGAGATTATTTATGAGGCGGTAATTATTTTGTAAAAAAATAGATAAAATTAGTGAAAAACTTATTGAAAAATAGTTAACAATATAGTATAATATGTATTTGAAATATATTAACTTGTTTTTGGCTTGGAGTGATTTTTCTTGAAAGCGGTTATTACAGGTGCAGGACGTGGCATTGGAAGAGAAATTGCCCTTATTCTGTCGGGTTGGGGATACGACGTTGTTCTTGTATCAAGAAGCCTGAACGAGCTTTCTTCTCTTTCGGCAGAAATCAAAACTAAATCCTTTATCGAAGTAACGGATCTGTCTATACCCGAGAATGTAATCGGACTTTTCTCCCGTCACACAGACGCCGAGATAATTGTAAACTGTGCGGGTGTAGGTGTGTTCGGTGAATTTGACAAAACAGACCTCGCCCGTGAAATACGAATGATTGACCTTAACGTCACAGCACTTCACGTTTTGACAAAGCTTTATTACAGAGAGCTTATCAAAAGAGGCAGAGGCTATATATTAAACGTTTCTTCCTCCGCCGCATTTTTCATAGGACCTCTTTATTCGTCCTACTACGCCACGAAGGCATACGTTCACCGCTTGACCCGTGCCCTTTCCTTCGAGTCACGCAAAAATAAATACGGCGTAAATATTACTCTGTTTTGCCCGGGTCCCGTTGACACTACCTTTGGCAAGGCGGACGAAATCAAGTCGGGTATTGGCGCAGTAACACCAAGGATTGCCGCCAAGCGCGCCGTTGACGCTATGTTCAAGGGGCGAGAGGTCGCTTATTCCGACTTTAAAACAAGACTTCTCGTATACTCATCAAAGCTCATTCCCGAAAAAATTCTTACAAGCATCGTTTATAAACAACAGGTAAATAAGCAAAAAATATAACGGATGGTAAAATTATGGAAAAATTAAAGCAAATGATCAAAGAAAAAGGTAAGGTTTTCCCGGGCAACATTTTGAAGGTTGACAGCTTTCTTAACCATCAGATAGACATAAATTTCTTAAACGAGGTAGGACGGGAATACCACAAGAGATTTGAAGGCGACGACATCAACAAAATCCTCACCATCGAGGCTTCCGGTATAGGTATCGCCTGCATTACCGCACAGTATTTTAACGTCCCCGTGGTTTTTGCCAAAAAGAATAAAACAAAGAATATTGCATCCGACGTCTATTCATCCAAGGTTGTTTCATATACCCACGGGCGAGAATATACGGTTATCGTTTCAAAGGACTTTCTCGGTCCCAATGACAGAGTTATCATCATAGACGATTTCCTTGCAAACGCTTGCGCTATGAAGGGACTTATTGATATCGTAGAGCAGTCGGGCGCAACCCTCGTTGGCGTCGGTGCCGTTATCGAAAAGGGCTTCCAGCACGGCGGTGACGAATTGAGAGAAAAAGGTATCCGCGTAGAGTCGCTTGCAATCGTTGACGAGATGACGGACGACTCGTTTACATACAGAGAGTAAGCTATGATGAGAGCCTTTAACACATTTAAATATCTGCTTCTTTTGCTCACTGTTTTGCTCTTCGTTTCCTGCGCTCCCAAGAACGAGACAGAAGCGGAAGTTACACCGCCTCAAACTGATGAGGTAGAGGTTATTCTCCCGGAGATTGAAGAAATCCCTCCCCAAGAAGAGCCCGAAGAAATAATCAACCCAAACGCCGTGCCCTCTCTCTTTACAGGGCTACCTATTGATAAATCCAAAGAATTTAATAGACCTATTGCTATTATGCTAAATAACCACAAAGCAAGTCTGCCTCAAGAGGCTGTTTCCTTTGCCGACGTCGTTTTGGAGTGCGACGCCGAAGGTGGTATGACAAGGATGATGGCTATTATTCAGGACTGGCAAGAGCTTTCTGCAATCGGCACAGTTCGTTCTGCAAGAGATTATTTTATAGAGCTTGCCACCTACTTTGATGCTATTTTCGTACACGCAGGTGGAAGCCCCGGCGCTTACCAAAAAATAAAGGATAGCGACGTCGATAATATTGACGGCGTCAATATGTATACTATTCCCGAAAAAACCTTTTACCGTGATAAAAACAGGCTGAAAAACGGATACGAGCACTCGATGATGACAAGCGGAGAGAAGCTTAAAAAGGCTATCGACGGCGAAGGCTACCGCACCACACTTGCTGACTCCTTTTCCTGCCCGCTTGCATTTTCCGACACGGAGTTTGTTTTAGAGGGGGAGAAGGCAGACAGTATTACCTTGCCTCATTCTCTTTACATAACCGTCGACTTTCAATACGACGAGATGACAAACAAGTATCTCAAGTCAAGCTATGGCAAGCCTCATTTAGACGCATTATGCGACGAGCAAATTTCCTTTGAAAATCTTCTCGTGCTCTTCGTGCGTGAAAAAGTTCTCGACGAGGAGGGAAGAATCGATCTGTCGCTTGACGAAGGCGGTGAAGGCTACTACCTCTATGGCGGTAAATACGTAGACGTAGAATGGTCTATTGACGACGGCGTCTTTACCTTTACAAGCGAAGGTGAAGTTCTGAAGCTTGCAAAGGGCAAAACACACGTAACGTTTTTTAATAAAAACCAAAAAAATAAAATAAATATAGAATAGTGGAGGTTGCAGTTCTTCTGCATAATTTTTAATGATTAACTTTAAAAAGAATCTTGCAAACGTACTTTCAGAAAAAATCAATTCGGCATTTCAGGTTACTGTTGCTCCCGAGGAGCTTGCCGATATGTTCGAATTCCCACCCGAGCCACATATGGGTGACATTGCTTTTCCGTCCTTTAAATTGAGCAAGACTCTGCGCCGTTCTCCCGTGCAGATTGCCGAACAGCTGGCATCAGGGCTTGAAATGGACGGAATTTCCAAGGTAGAGGTTGTGTCGGGTTATCTCAATATTTTCATCAGCGGTGAGTACATCGTTTCCTCGATGCTTCAGAATATGCTGACTCTCGGAGACGACTACGGCAAGCTTGACGTGGGATGCGGTAAAACAATGTGTATCGACTACTCTTCGCCCAATATGGCAAAGCGTTTCCACATAGGTCACCTTGGTACTACCGCTATCGGTAATTCAATTAAAAGAATACATCAGTTCGCAGGCTATAATTGCGTTGGCATCAACCACCTCGGCGACTGGGGCACACAGTACGGACGACTTGCCGTTGCTTACAGTAAATGGGGTAGCAAAGAGGACGTAGAGAAGCTCGGTGTTAAGGAGCTTGAAAGGATTTATCAAAAATTCTATATTGAAGCGGAGAAGGATCCCTCTCTCAACGACGAGGCAAGAGCGGCGTTCACCCGAATGGAAAACGGTGATGAGGAATTACTGTCAATCTGGCGTTGGTTTAAGGAAATAAGCCTGAAGGAATTTATGAAGACATATAACCTTCTCGGCGTTGATTTTGAGAGCTACAGCGGTGAGAGCTTCTATAACGACAAAATGGCTGCCGTTGTTGAAGAGCTTGACGAAAAGGGACTTTTAGTTGAAAGCGACGGAGCGAAGATAGTTCCTCTCGAGGACTATAAGATGCCCCCTTGTATTATATTGAAGAGCGACGGCTCCACTATCTACGCAACCCGTGATATCACCGCCGCGCTATATAGAAAGAAGACCTACAACTTTGATAAATGCATCTACGTTACCGACGCAGGTCAGAGCCTTCATTTTGCACAGTTCTTCAAGGTAATCGGTCTTATGGGCTACGATTGGGAGGACCAGCTTGTTCACGTGCCCTACGGCAAGGTAAGCATCGGCGGACAAAAGCTTGCCACAAGAGCTGGTAACGCCGTGCTTCTCGAGGATTTATTTGCAGAAGCTATAAACCGTGTCAAGAAGGTAATCGAAGAAAGAAATCCCGATTGCGAGGACAAGGACGAAATAGCACGCAAGGTCGGCGTGGGCGCCGTTATCTTTAATCAGCTTTCTAACGGAAGAATAAAGGACATCAATTTCATTTGGGACGAAGCGCTTAATTTCGAAGGAAATACTGGTCCTTACGTTCAGTACACCTACGTAAGAGCTTGTAGCGTTCTCGAAAAGACCACGGCGGATTCTTCTCTTGTTGCAACAGAGCTTAACGACGAAGAAAGAGAGATCATTAAGGTGCTCTCACTCTTCCCGATAAGAGTTGCCCAGGCGCTTGCCGACTACGAGCCCTCAACTATTTCAAGATATCTGCTTGACGTATGCCAGACCTTTAACAGATTTTATCATAACTGTCCTATTATCAAGGCAGATGAAGCAACGAAGGCTTTACGTCTTAACGTCTGCAAGGCAGTAAAATCGGTACTCGGTAACGGTATGTGGCTTATAGGTATGGAAACAACGGATAAAATATAAAATTAAGAATTTGGAAGGTATATATTTATGTCAGGACATTCAAAATGGAAAAATATTATGCACAAGAAGGAGAAAACCGACGCTCAAAGGGCTAAGGTTTTCACAAAAATCGGTAAAGAGATTGCCGTTGCCGTAAAGGAAGGCGGTCCCGACCCAACGTCAAACAGTAAACTGCGCGATATTATCGCCAAGGCAAAATCGAACAACGTTCCCAACGATAATATCGACAGAATTATTAAGAAGGCAAGCTCGGACGATGCTAATTACGACGTAATCTACTACGAGGGCTATGGTCCTTCAGGCGTTGCCGTTATAGTCGAAGCAACCACCGACAACCGCAACAGAACGAGCGCCGAGGTAAGACACTATTTCGACAAATTCGGTGGAAATATGGGCGCAATCGGATGCGTCAGCTTTATGTTCTCCGACAAGGGCGTTATTATCATAGAAAACGATGATATCGACGAGGACAAGCTTATGGAGGATGCTCTTGACTGTGGCGCCGAGGACGTATCCATTGAGGACGAGGTGTTTGAAATCACCACCGCACCGACGGACCTCTCTGCCGTTGCCGATGCACTTACACAAAAGGGCTATACCCTGATGTCCTCCGAGCTTTCAAAGATTCCTTCAAACTACTCTGCTCTATCAAGCGAGGAAGATATTCTTATGATGACTCGTCTTCTCGAGTCTCTTGACGATAACGAGGACGTTACAAACGTTTGGCACAACTGGGAAAACGAAGAATAATTTTAATTAAAAAAACTCTCTTTGCATTTATTGCAAAGAGAGTTTTTTGTTTAGAGGTCATCCGCGTCCTGCACGGGCTTTTCACGTTCTTCTGCACAAACGCCCGTATAACTGCCGTTGGGGTCGGTCTGCAGTGACGACTCGTCACAGTATGCGCGAACTGCCTCCAGCGCTTTATCGGTGGGAATTTGGTTCTTTTTCTTTTTCATTATTTTTTCACCTCTGAATTATTATTACACAAAGCACTTTAATAATTCAAATTTATTAATTCGGTGAAATATACAGCTTAAACACGTATCCCTCCATGCCATTATAATTTACCTTGTACCACCTGTCACGGCAATCAAGTATTTCTACCGTTGCGCCGTTGGGTATAGATGCAACCACGGGGGAATTGACGTTAGGGTCACGGCGTAAATTAAGATTTCCGCCCATTGTTATAACCTCACCGCTACTACTGTCTGTGCATTTATAAACCTCGTCTATATATTCCTTAACCGAAAGAGCTAAGGCTCTGCCGATTTCATCGGTATTATTTCTTATCCACTCAGCGTCCTCCTCGTTGTCGTGATACGCCACCTCCACAAGAACTGAGGGCGCTCTCGTTCTTCTCAGCTCGGCAAACGAGGTAGAAGTTCTCGTTACAACCTTGTCGGGATTGGGGTAGATATCCTTCAAATTATCCACAATTATGTTTGCAAGCATACTCGAGCGCTCGCTTGTCGGGTAATAGTATACTTCACTCCCCGTTACCTCACCCGAAAGACCTTCTCCTGCGGCGTTAGAATGGATAGCAAGATGCAAAATATACTCCCCGCTATTTGATGCATCCACAATTTGCCCTACCGTCATATCGGGCGAATTCCTCGTATAGCAAATTCCGTACTCGGTTAAATACGTAGCAACACTGTCGGCTATGAGGTTCATATACTGCTCCTCGTTGCCACCACCGTTATACTGGTTAAACTGCTGCGTTGACGGGCTGAGATAAATACATTTCATAAAAAATCACACCTTTTCCATAGTTTTACTATATCTTATTCAAACTACGAAAAAGATGTGATTATTCTTTTAAATCAACTCAAAAACGCTCTTTGCGTCAAATTTCGTTTTGTCGACCATATAAGAAACCTTGCCGGAAATCTTCTCTCTGATGCTTTCGGCGTCGGTCACGAGATAATCGGTCATTTTCTTCAATTCATCAATGTCAATTCCACTTGAAGAAATAGGGGAGGGCAGCTCCATATATTCCATAAGAGAATTAATTTTAGGGTCGTACGACATACTTATCGCAGGCACGTTTGAAATTATGGAGAAAACGAGAAAATGAAGTCTCATACCGATTGAAAATTTCATTTTACCGAGAATGGAAATCAACTCGCTTGGAGTAACGTCGGACACGATAGAGCTCTCAAACGTCAGCTTCTCGGCAATCCTCTTTGAAATCGTCAAATCCTTTGAATTCTGCATCACGATAAACACGGGCGTCAAATGATACTTATCGTATACAAAACTGCAATAATCAGCTATTTTTTCAACAATAGAGTCGTCGTTTGTCTGCCAGTCTCGCAGAGAAATTGCAAACGAGTTTTCGGTGGCCTTGTATTTAGCACAAATTCTTGCCGACCACTTATCGTTGGCAGGAGAGAGGGAAAAGGCGGGGTCGGAGGTAACGAAAATTTCCTTATCCTTGAAAATCTTCCTGATAGCCTCAGCGGAAGACGGCTCACGGGTTGAAATGTAGTCGCTATTCTCAATAGCGCTT
The DNA here is from genome assembly GCA_045535585.1 of Eubacteriales bacterium. Taxonomy (GTDB): domain Bacteria; phylum Bacillota; class Clostridia; order Oscillospirales; family SIG627; genus RGIG6353. The sequence goes on along the minus strand of JAZSLY010000149.1, from coordinate 3,392 downwards.
TTTGCAAGGGATAAGCTGTGCTTCTTTCTTATAGGTCCAAAGCCGTTGGCATAAATCATCGTTTTAAGACCGTACCTTTTGGCAAGCTTGATAAGGTAGGTGTAATAGAACAAGGATTTGGAGCTCGTAACGTCCTGTAATAAACTGCCACCACCGTTGATATAAAGCTTTGCGTGCTTCATTTCTTTGATAATTCTGAAAATATTAAATCGATGTACGCTGTTTACGTGATATCTGCCCGAGGTCTCCTTTGGCGATGCAGAAAGAACGGTGATCTTTGCATCGGGGTCAATTGACTTGACGTTCTTTACAATTGCCGACAAAAGTGCTTCGTCGCCAATGTTTTTATAGCCGTAATAGCCGTTGATGATTATGTCGGCGTATTTATATTTCTTCAGGGGAGTAAGTGACGAATACATATCGTCATAGTCCTTTGCCATAGCATAGGCGGAATAGTAGGTGTTAATAATTCCTTGATTGTATTCCTTGATTGTCCGAAGCTCCTCGTCGCTCATTTTTAAAAGAGTCGTAAGGTCTGACAAAATCAACTCGTTAGTTGCAGGAATACATCCACGGCAACAGTAATTTGTATCATATGAAACCTTGAAGTTGGACTCGTTAAAAATACCGATATAACCCTCGTTTCCTGCAATTACTACGGGTATACCTGCCGCCATAGCCTCAAGAGCCGAACGGGAAACGCCCACGAAAACGTCGGATGCCGCAACGAATTTATTTACGTCAACCCGTGCTCCCGTCAGTATAATTGCACGGTGTCCAATTTCGGCATTTATTTTGTCGGTATGCGCCTTTAAATTCTCAAAGTCGTTTCCGTCGCCAACGATAACAAGCTCGGCGTCGGGACGCATTTTAACAATTTTGGGCATTGCACTCGCCGCCATATACGCAACGGCGCTTCTGTCCTTGTCCATTCTGCTGACGTAAAGAATTCTGTATTTTCCGCTTTCAAGGTTAAATTCCTTTGCAACGTCGCTGTAATCTATGGACTTCGAGAATTTGGCAGTGTCAATTCCGTTTATTGTGGTGCTGATGTTATCCGCCCAAGTGCCGTAGTTCTTAATAAGATACTCTTTTATGTCGTCGCTTACTGCAATCGTCTTTTCGCCCCAGTTGGCAACCCTTTTCCAAAGGGGATTTATCTTGAACACCCAATGGGCAGTAGTAACGTACCTGAACTTATATTTCTTCTCAAAAAGCCCGCATATAAAAGCAGGTATTCTTGCGTGTGCGTGAACTATATCAAATTCTTCCTTTTTGAAAAGTCTGTTAAGCCTTATAAAGCTTTTAAGAAACAGCCAGGGCTTTTTGCTGTGAAGGGGAATATTTATATGAGGAATTCCGTGCTCCTCAAGCTCCTTTTGATAGACACCGCCGTTAGAGGCAACGGTAATATCGTGTCCCATGTTTTTCAAGGCCTTCGACAGCTCTACAACGTGAGTTTCGGCACCGCCGATTTCAAGCCCCATTAACGTCATTAATATCTTCATTTGTTTTCCTCTTTAATTCTTTTTGTAATAGACACCGCAATGCAAACTGCAAGCACAAGATTTATCAGCTTAAAGAGACCGATTGACACGGAAAGCATATTGACTTCGCCCGCGCCAAAAAGCATAAGGTAAATATCAGGCAATAGTGAAAACGAGAGGGCGCAAACCGAAATAAGAGAAACCGAAAAGATAGGGCAGGCGTCTAAATTTAAATGCTCAATCCTGCCGAACGTTAAAAGAAAATAAACTAAAACAAGCAGAGATAAAAAGTCAGGAAAAAGATAGTAGGTATTTGCGTGTCCCGAAACGGTAACGAAATAATCAACAAGATAAGCAAGAAAGAAGATAAAAGGTGAAACGCTTAAAAAAGCGGTAAAGGTATTTTTGCTAACTATTTTAGAAAAATAATATACTACGGACAGAATAGCAAACACGCTTGCAATACCCGTTGCAATTTTATTTATCTGCGTTTCAGCGCCCGACTCGGTTAAGCAGTAAATTGCAATTAAAAGAAACACACCGGCAGATACGGCAGAAAAAATCGTCTGCGCTTTATTGCTTGCCACACTCGGCAAAACACGAATACTTTTGCATAGGCAAAATATAATTAGAATAAAAGCGAAGAGGGACAAATACAAAACCGTAGCAGGAGTCTTATTTATGAAGAAGCCCGAGAGAGCGTCAAAATTTTTCGTCATCATAATGACACGAAGAACGGCGAAAACTACCGAGAAAATTACTACCGTAAGAAGCGAGCACAATGCCTTTTTATAGGTTTTTTGCATATTATTTCCTTTTCTGTTAATAATTTTGATAACTTAACTTATATTATAACAACTAAGAGCCGAAAAGTCAAACAATTTATGTAAGAAATGAGAATATATGAAAGTATTTTTTAAATTTATTTGCACACTCACCGCTCTATTGCAAATATTATGTGTTTTTATCAGTGCCTACGACGATGGGGTGGCTGTAAGACTAATGCACGTTGAAACGGAGAAAATCGAAACCATTTCGCTCGACGACTACCTTTCGGGCGTTATGGTTGGCGAGATGGATTCAGACGCACCGACGGAAGCCTTGAAGGCGGTATGCGTTGCCGCCCGCACCTATACGTTATATATGCGTGAAAAAAACAAATCAAAGCCCTACGACGTGGTTGCCAGCGCAAGCGTTTCTCAGGCGTTTGTTTCTGCCGATATGGCAAAAGAGCTTTGGGGTAGCGACGGAAAAGAAAAATATAAACTAATGCAAAAAATAGTAAAAATGACCGACGGCGAGGTCGTCGAATATAGTAATCTCCCAATATGTGCGCTGTATCACACGTCAAGCTATCCGTCTACCGAGAATAGTGAAAACGTATTTTTAGAATCCCTTCCGTATTTAAAAGGAAAGGAGAGCATAGAGACTCTTGCAAACGTTTCTTCAAAGAGCATTACGTTAACCCTGCCTGAATTTAACAAAAAGCTGTCGGATTACGGATATCCCGAAATAGACGCTGAAACCGAAATAGATATAAAGCTAAACGAAAATGAAAGGTGCTCCTATATTCTTTTCAAAACAAAGGAATATACGTTCTCAATAAAGGGAAGTAACCTCAGAACACTTTTTGCATTGCCGTCAACCTCGATGAAGGTAACCATTCGCGACAACACCGTATCCTTTAACACCTTCGGCTTCGGTCACGGAGTAGGACTCAGCCAAACAGGTGCGGAAATAATGGCTGATGAAGGCAAAAATTACCTCGAGATACTTGATTTCTACTATGAAGGAACAAAGGTTACAAAATATTGATTTTTTTGAATAAAGATTAAACGTAACGTTAAAAATATAGGTGAAATAAAAAAGAAAGAGGTAAATCCAATGATAGAAAAACTGAAAAAC
>JAZSLY010000094.1:0-3156 GCA_045535585.1 Eubacteriales bacterium | reverse complement strand
ATTTTTCATACTGCAAATATTCTCTGTATATCGACAGAAGAATGCGCGCGAGTGAATCAAGCTGATACTCAGAAATATTCAAATCATTGTTTTGGATATTCTTTTTCATTGAATGACATTAACCTCCTTTCTTAAGTGGTTCTATATATATTATGACAGATTTGCCTTGAATTCTGCAATTACCCCGAAAGCGACGCCAGATAGTGATCCGCGACAATGCTCTCGCGGTTGTGCCCGAGGGCGCGGGAGGCAGAAAAGAGAGCTTTTCGGTCGTATGCTGTGCCCTTTAGATCCTTTCGGCAATAATACGCGGAGCGCACGTCCCTGAAGCCCTTTAGGAGCATTCTTTTGCCGTCTATAGTGGTGTAATAGTCCTCGTTTCCTTTAATTAGCTTTCGCCCGCTTTTTGATGTGTAGCTTTTAACTATCTCGTTTTTGTATATAATCAATCTTTCGTTTTTGAATTCATTTATTTGGCGTTTATACGTATTGTAAATACGCGCTGCATATTCTCCCCTGTATGAATGTATATCCGCATTCTCACTTGGATTGGGAAAGATTTTATCTTCTCCTGACTTATTACATAATTTAAGTACAAGCTCTATTTCTTCTTTGTTTCCTATTATGGGCGATGTCCTTGCTCTTCCACCCTTGGTGTTTTTTGTTATATGTAAATAATACTTACCGTCTTTTTCTATAAGATCATTTCCTCTTATTTGTGATAGCTCTCCTCTGCGAAGTCCCGTACATTTACAGAATGTAATTAGATCGGCATTATTCTTCTCACTGAAGTTTTTATCTCTTTCTGCTATGCCTCTGCTTCTTGTTATATTGCTTCGTTTTCTTTGTGGAGTGATAATATCAAAGTCAGTTGTACTACAGGAGTAGAGCTTTGCCAAGGCGCATGCTTCAAGTTTTATCGTATATGGACTTTGCCCTCGATCCATTTCTTCCTGTATCCATTTTTCTACGAATAATCTGCATTCTTCAAGAGTACGCACCTTATGACCGATATGCTCATCAGCCGGTTGCTCCTTGCACCATTTGACGAAATAGCAGCAGTGCTTCAGATATGCCTTATACGTTGACCACGAGTATATTTTCTCCGTGTGAGCATTTTTCAGCTTTGCTTCATATTTGCTCTCTCCTATAGCGAGCTTGGAGTTAAGTGTTTCTTTCACTTGCTCTGTTAATGATTTTCTCGGTTTGTTATGACCCATATTTACCTCCTTTCTTAAAATAGCAATAGAAACCCGTAGGCACTTTTGAGTATATGTGCCCTTATATATGTATTAAATTATCCGTTAAAGCTAAGCATCCCCACCTGAATTATAGATGCGGCAGGCCATCTGTTTTGTTACCCGATTTGCCGACAATCGTCATATTAAGAACCGATCCGCAAGGGCATTTTTTAGGTTTTGGCACGTCATTTTCAACCACGTGTCAAGGTTGTTTGCGATTTTTTGAAGGGCCCGCAAACCCACAAAGAGATATATCCGTTTACTCATTGGTTTTACCATGAGTAACCGTCAATCTCTCTTTTTTTCTCTTTCATTTTGTTCTTTCAATTTCTCATTCTTTTGTTTCCTCCATTATTCTATCTGTATCTGCTTTCATAATTAAAGCGAAAGCTGTTTTTCTTTTACTCCAATATTGTATATAGCTTCTACTATATATGGTGCAAGATAGCAGCGCACCGTAAACGGAGAGAAAATGAAATAGTGATAAGGATAGAAAAAGAGAGCCCCGCTTCTGATGAAGCGGGGTTGCTGGGCTGCACATCAATAATACAGTAAAGACTCGATGGAGTAATAGCCCACATTAGGGCAAAAAGCAAGCGAGCTTTAAAATGAAGCTCGCTTTTTGTTATTCAAACATACATCCACCCGGGCATAATAAGCTCGTCGCAAACTCCGTGGGGCATTTTTTGTTCGTCAAGAATTATTGCAGGGACGAGGGAGTATTTTCCGTAAAGCTCGTGGATTTCGTCAATCGCGCGTGTGAGTAATTTTCTTTTTTCGTTAGTTGGAGTATCGAAAAGTGAGAGCTGTATCGGATCTTCGGCTTTTTCAAGATTTATCGCCGTGACGGTTAAAGAGCGCACGTTTTTCTCCCAACGGTAATTTGAAAGAAGAATTGCAAACGCCTCGTTCGCAATATCAAGCTCGTCCTGTGTGGGTGTTTTCAGTAACGTCTGCCATCCCACCGTGTGAAGCTCATTATCTCGCACCGAAAGATGCACTCCCTTGGCTCTGAGTCCCATCTGTCGAAGCTTTGCTCCTATATCCTGCGAGAGCGCGTAGATGACCTTCTGCGCTTCGTCAAGCGTGTTTAAGTCATCGGTGCAGGTTATTCCGTGTCCCACGCTTTTAGCAGGCGAAGAATAGCTCTCGTGCGCCACACGAGAGGTGTCAAGTCCGTTGGCAAATTGCCAGAGCATAACACCGTTTTTTCCCAATTTATGCTTTAGTACATCAGGACTGAGGTTAGCTAATTGACCTATTGTCTGCACACCGATGCTCTCCAATTTCTTTGTCGTTGCCCGTCCGCAGTAAAGAAGCTCGGAGCAAGGTAGAGGCCATACTTTTTCCTTGAAATTTGCTCTTGTAATTTCCGTTATAGCATCCGGCTTTTTCATATCAGAGCAAAGCTTTGCAAATACCTTGTTGAAGGAAACGCCAATAGATACGGTCAACGCGAGTTCTTCCTTTACCTCTCGTCTTATGCACTCGGCAATCTCCATCGGCTTCATAGGAGAATGAGTAACGTCAAGCCAACATTCGTCCATTCCAAACGGCTCGATCTCGTCGGTGTAGCGCGCATATATCTTCTGTATCATCTTTGAAAACTTAACGTAATAATCGTAATGTGGTGGTACAACAATAAGCTCAGGGCACAACTGTCGCGCCTGCCACGCGACCATTCCCGTCTTGACGCCCGCTTTTTTGGCAAGCTCCGACTTTGCAAGAACTATACCGTGCCTGTCCTCAATGCTTCCGCAAACCGCCACCGCCTTGCCTCGTAACTCGGGATTTAGCACCATCTCAACCGAAGCATAAAATCCGTTTGCATCGCTGTGAAGTATCGCTCTGTCGCTCATAAGCACACCTCTTTGACGGAAAACCATTGATTGCTTTCGGGTTCGTAGTATATCTG
>JAZSLY010000160.1:0-12728 GCA_045535585.1 Eubacteriales bacterium | reverse complement strand
TTAAATTCATAACTATATTTTGCCATGAAAAAACCGACCTCCCAATCGTTAGATTTTTGGTCTAACTTTTGGGGGTCGGTTCAAATTTCACAACCCATTTTTATTTATCCTTTATACACCTTAACCGTCGCCTTCATATACCTTGCGGCGAGGGCGGAAACCTCTGCTCTCGTGGCGTAGGCTTTGGGGAGGATGCATTTATTGTTGTCGCCGTTTATATAGCCGTTGGCGGCGCAATAGGCGACGGCGTCCTTTGCCCAGGAGGAAATCTCGTCAAAGTCGGAAAATTCCGCCTTTTTATCAACGGGCACTGCCTTTGCGAAGCGGAAGAGCATAACCGCCATTTCCTCACGGGTAACTAAGGCGTCGGGGTCGAAGCGTGAGTTACCTCGTCCGTTTATAACGCCTGCTCCGCTTGCCCATTTTACGTATTTTCCGTACCACAAGCGATAATCGACGTCGGTGAAAACGGGGGCGTTTTCGTATTTTTCAAGTGCGCCCGTCTTGCTTTCGTATATTCTGCCAAGGACCGCCGCAAACATAGCTCTCGTCATATAGGCGTCGGGGTCGAAATATCCGCCCTTTGCGCTGATGAGAGATTTTTGCACCACGTAGGAAACGTCGCTCTTGCTCCAATGGTTTTTGGTGTCGCTGAATACGGTTTCCTCAGCCTCTGCCCTCTCCGTGCCAAGCGTTACCATATTTTTATAGGGGTGCTGGCTTCCGTAGGCGTTGAACTTGTGTCCGCCCACCTTGGACTTAGGGTCCTTTATTTCCTCGTGGAGATCGTCCACCTCGATAGAGAGTCCTATTTCGTCACCTGCCTTTTTGTCAAAGGAGAGAGGCACGGCAAACTCTACCGTATATCCGTCGGGGGTAATGGCGGTGGAAGAGATAAACTCCTCTTTGCACATTCCTCTGTAATTCACCGAGGCGATTCCGTAGGCGTCGCATTGGAAGATATATTGATTTGCCTGCTTGGGCGCTCCAAGCTCGGAGTAGTAGACCCTCAATTCTACCGCATCGTTTTCCCAGGAAAGCTCCTTGATATTCTTTACTATCCACTCTTCCCCTCTTGAATAAAGGGCGTCGTCCTTCACGGAGATACAAGCGTAAAGACGAGTGTCGTCATAAAGGAAATACGCCGTGGCGCTGTCGCCGTGTGAGCCCTCAAGTGTTGAGCCCTTTGAGGTATGAAAGGTGTTATTCTTTCCGCTGACCTCTATTTTGTAGCTTTCAAGGTATATTTCGTCCACAAGTCCGTCAACGTGGGGCGTGCCCGACTTTATACTGTCGGACGCAAAAGAGACAATAGAGAGAGCAAGCAAAAGAAGAATTGATACTATTATTTTTCTCATACTTTTTTCCTTTCGGAGAATTAGAATTTGAAGTAGATGAATGGGTTATACGAGCCGAGAGCAAGCTCTGCAATACATAAAAGCAACAGTACTGCGAGGGCTATATCGGCAAGTAGCGGCGCCACCTTGGAGCCTGACGCCTTCTCCTTTATCTTCACGAGAATTGGAGTGGAGGCGACCACACCCACAAGGAACACGAGGACGGCAACAACGCCCACCTCTGCCTGAGACAGAAGAGTCCATACGTTTTTAGAGCCGTCACCGAAAAGTCCGTAGCCACCGAACATTGCCTTGGTGAACTCCCCTATCTGTCCCACACCTGCAGAACGGAAAATAACCCATCCGTAGACGATGAAGAAAAGAGAGTAAATTCTGTTTATTACGGGCAATTTTTCAAGGAGTCTGCCAAGGAAGAATTTTTCAATGAGAAGCAGGACGGCAAAGTAGAGTCCCCATAAAACAAAATTCCATTCAGCGCCGTGCCAAAGACCCGTAAGGAACCATACCACCGCGATGTTTCTTATCCATTTCAGCTTTGAGCATCTGCTTCCGCCAAGCGGGAAATAGACGTAGTCTCTGAAGAAGGTGGACATCGAGATGTGCCAGCGACGCCAGAATTCCGTGATGCTCTTTGATATATAGGGATAATTGAAGTTTTCAAGGAACTTGAAGCCCATCATTTTGCCCATTCCTATCGCCATATCGGAATAGCCCGAAAAGTCGAAATAGATGTGCAGAGTGTAGGCAAGTATGGTAACCCAGGAGCCTACCGTGCCAAGCTGTGATATCTCGCCAGCCACAGAGGACGCAGGGTCAAGGGGATTGAAAAGCCCGTCGGCAACCCTTGCCATAGTGTTTGCGATAAGCACCTTTTTGGAGAGTCCCACTATGAAACGGCGGAGTCCGTCGGCAAAATTGTCGATATTCTCGCGTCGCTCCATCAGCTCTGCCTCTACCGTTCGGTATCTTACGACGGGTCCTGCAATAAGCTGGGGGAACATAGTAACGTAGGTAGCAAAGGTCAAAATATCCTTCTGTGCCTTTACTCTGCCGTAGTAGACGTCGATGGAATAGGACATGGTCTGGAAGGTATAAAACGAAATACCGATAGGCAGGGCGATATTGGCAAGCGGAAGATTTAATTTCGGTATGTAATTCAGGGTTTCAAGGAAGAAATCAAGGTACTTGAATACGGCTAAAAGCCCAAGGTTTCCCATAAGGGATACGCCGAGCCAGAGCTTCTTCTTTCCGATATTTCCCTCTCTCTCACCTTTTTCGATATTTCTGCCGCAGGTATAGTCAAGAATAGTTGAATAGACCATCAAAAGCACGTATATCGGCTCTCCCCAGGCATAGAAGAAGAGCGAAAAGATAAGGAGGGTAATATTCTTTCCTCTGAGACCTGCTATCTTACCGAAAAGATAGTAGCATATGAAGAACAGAGGAAGAAACCAGAAGGTGAAATAAAGCTGTGAAAATTCCATAAGCTCCCCCCTTTACCAATTCTCGTCGGGGATTATATTCAAAAATCCCGACGGATATGCAGATCCGTAGCCCTGCATAATGCTTTTTGCCATTTCTTCTATTACGATAACGTCCGTAATATCGTTTTCTTCGATAAAGTCCTCGTAGATAAGCTCCTCCGGCATCTTATTCCAGCTTCTGTCCTCGTATCTGACGAAGGTATTATCAAAGTGGGCCGACACCACCTCAAGCAGAGGCAGAGAGTAGGAGTCTCCTATGAGCAGAAGATTTCTGCCCGTGTTATTCTCGCCGTAGCTTATCTTCTTTGCAACTCTGTAAAACTCGGTGTAATGGTTATAGCCCGAAGCTGTGCTGAATTCGCCGTTTTTATACTTTTCAAGGTTTACCGACTGGGTCTTTGACGAGCCGTAGGAGATGTCTCTGTCACGGGTCAGGCTGTGGGTGGGCAGAAGTCTGTAATATACGCCGTAGGTATCCCACACGCCGTAGTTTGCGTGGGCACGGGCAAGCGAGCCGAAGAACTTAACGTCCTCAAACTCGTATACCTCCTCCACCTCTATGGGAGTAATCTCGGGATAGTTCTCACGAAGCATTCTCACAATTCCAAGATACGCCTCCTCGGAGCCGTGATGATTCCAATGGTGGTCGGTTATATAGAATTTGTCGTAATAGTCGCCAAAGGAATTAACCGCCACGGCGCTGACCTTAACGGACGGGTCAACCTTTTCAAGAAAGTCCTTGTAGATGTGGTAGGTAGACTCCTGAGGCATTATTTGGGTGCCTATTTCGGTGGCTTCGATATTGGTAGCAAAGGAGAAATACCAATTTACGCTTCTGTCCTTTTCCACCATAGCGTTTACAAGCTTCACGGTGTCAAGCATATTGTTGTAGAGAGTCTCTCTGTCAAGCTTGACTATTCTGGCGTAGGTAGTTCTCTCCACGCCGTCGGGAGCTTTGGCGGTAATGGAATAGTGTCGGAATATGTTGTCGGTGGTTTTAAGCGATGCCGAATAGGTAGTTCCCTCGGCGTCGGGGGTAGTTGTAGGCTGTGGAATATTATCAACGAGCATCTCCACCGTATTGTCCTTGTAGGTGTCTTTGCAACGGGTGCAAACGTGAAGGTCATAGCCCTCCTCTGTATAGGTGGGCGCAACCGTCGTTACGGTATAGCTATGCCCCGTCGCAGCGATAACGTCGGTCTTTTGAAGGTCGCCGCAATATTCGCAACGGCGCTCTGTATATCCGTCCTCGGTACAGGTGGGTGCAATTACGGCGAGGGTGTATCTGTGCCCCACGGGGAGAGTTGCGTTGTCACGGGAGCTTCCCTGACAGATAACGCAGGTGTGAAGGTCATAGCCTCCCTCGGTGCAGGTGGGCAAGACGGTTTCCGTCTTGTATAAATGCTCGTGTCCGTCGTATTCGGGAGCATCTGTGGCATCCGTCTCCGCCTGCTTGCAGACGGTACATACGCCGTCGGCGTAGGTGTGGGCGGTTGCAGGGGTATCGCCCTCGTAGCTTATACCGCAAGCCGAGCATACAGCCACAAACCAGCCCTCCTTTGTACAAGTGGCAGGCATGTTGTCGATTACCTCAAAGCTGTGTCCCGCAGCCTTGACGATATTTCTCGTTTCCGATTCCGAGCATACTGTGCAAACGGCAAGAGTATAGCCGTCGTTTTCGCAATCGGCGGGAAAGTTTTCTCTTTCCTCAAAGCTGTGTCCAAGGGGCAAAGCCGTCTTTTCGATATACGACTCACCGCAGATGATACAGCTCTTTTCAGTGTAGCCCTCCTCTGTGCAGGTGGGCGTTACTATATTTTCCTTGTAGATATGCTTGCAGTTAAGAAGCGCGAGAGCGTTGCCCTTTCTCTGCATCCAATCTAACATAGGCTGGTCGAGAGAGCTTTTTAGTGGCTTATACGCATTGGTTATTTTCAGGAAGAAGGGCAAATAATTTATGTAAGTATCCTTTATTTTAACCTTTGCGCCTTCAATTTTGTTAAAGAATTCACCAAGAGGCTCATTTTTGCCGTAGGTCTTATCCGCCGTTATCTCGTTTCCCACGTTGTTATAGCCGATTATTCCCTTTTCTGTGAGAATGAGGGTTGTGGGTGCGCCGATAAACATAAACAGAAAGACCGCCGAAAAGAGTATTGCAAAGACCTTGTTTCTCAAGACTGAGTTCCCTCCCTTTTTCTGTTGGTGCTAATCCAAATAAACTGTTTTGCCCTCCCGTCCGCTTTCGTAGATAGCGAACACAAGCTTCTGTGTCTCAAGGGCGCTTTCGGCAGGAATATACATTCCCTCCCCCGTCTCCACGTGATGATAGAAGTCCTTTATCTGCTTATTGTGGCAAACGCCCCAATAATTCTTTACCTTTCCGTAATCAAGGCTGTCGGCGTCGGGGGCTGATTGAATAAGCGTGCCGTCGCTAAATTTTATTGTCGCCTTGTCGCCAAGAAGAGTTGCCACGCCGTTCTGGCAGTCAATTTCAAGAGATATCTGTGAATCGGTACTGTAATAGCTTATAGCGTGGAAGTTAGCAAGCATTCCGTCCTCGAACTCTATAATTCCCTCGGCGGTGTCCTCTACCTCCACCTCAACCTTACCTCTCCTTGCCACAGTTGCGTCAACCCTGACAACCTTCTTGTTGATAAGATAGCGCAAAGCGTCAATAGTATGTATCGCCTGATTTATTATAACTCCTCCGCCACCTTCAAGAAGCTTTCCGCGCCACTCGCCGTTTTTGTAGTAATACTCGTCTCTGTGCCAGGTTACCTGACACTTTGCTCCGTATATCTTACCAAGCCGACCTGAGTCAAGAGCCTCCTTAATCGTGAGGTTACCTGCGTTAAATCTGTTCTGGAAGATGCAGGCGAACGCCACCTTGTTTTTCTTCGCACACTCCATCATCGCCAGTGCATCCTCCTCGGTGGTTGCCATAGGCTTCTCGGTCAGGACGTTCAGCCCTCTTTCCATACACCATATAGCGACGGGTGCGTGAAGGTAGTGAGGCAGACAGATATGAACGCTGTCAAGCTTCTCCTTCTCCACCATTTCTTTATAATCGACGTACGCCTTGCAGTTGAATTCACTCGCCTTTTTCTCGGCACGGGACGCCACGCAGTCACAGACCGCCACAAGCTCTACGTTTTCCATTACGCTAAGGCTGAGGGCGTGCATAGGGAAAATAGTGCCGCAGCCGATAATTCCAACTCTGAATTTTTTCATATCAACGACCTCCGACAAAATATGTCATACTTAATTATATTATAATCAAAATATCCCGAAAAATCAAGACGGTTACAGTATTTTTGTTATTCTTATTACACATTTTTTTCGATAGTCAAAAAAATAAATATTTTTTTGCAAAACCCCTGCCATTTTCGGTATTTGTGTGTTATAATATATTCAACAAGAAAAGGAAGGTAGGTAAGAAAGATATGCAACCAAAATTAAAGCTTTTAAAAATTCTGGACATTTTGAGAGAGACCTCCGAGACCAATCCCTTAACTGCACCTGCTATCTGTGCCGAGCTTGATAAGCTGGGAATTTCGGCAGAGCGCAAGTCGGTATGCCGTGACATTAACACTCTCATTGATTACGGATATGAGATAAAGCTCTGCCACGACAACAAAAAGGGCTACTATATGGTAAATAAGGAGGAAAAGAAATCCCCCGCGCCACACAAGCCCTCCATGCAGAACCTTATCAAAATCACTCTCGAATGTAAGAAGGAGAATGTAAAAGAGGTTGAGGCAGTCTTCGGCAAGGGTAAAAAGACCGAGGACGGTGATTATTTATTACTTGAATTTGAGATTTCAAGCGACAGCCTTTTTGCAAATCTTTTTGCCGTTGGTACAATAGCAAAAATTACCGAGCCTGCAGAGCTTAAAGAGGAATTTGAAAAGAAATTGCAGGAAACCGCCGACTTTTACAAGAGACGTCGGGATAATGGCAGAATGGATGTGTGGTTGCTCTGATTTTTTGTGCAATTTAACTATTACATAAAATTTGATTTTATGTTATAATTAAGTTGTATTGGAGGGGTAACACGAATATGTTTAAAGTAAACGACGTTGTAATTTACGGATCGGCAGGGATTTGCAGAATAGTGGACATCAGGGACGAAAAGCTTGGCGACGAGGTTAATAAATACTATATTCTCAAACCTGTTTTTGATGAAAAGAACACGTTCTTCGTGCCCGTCCTGAACGAAAATCTCACCTCTAAAATCCACGATATTCTCACCTATGACGAGGCACTTTCGTTCATAGAGAAAATGCGTGATATAGAGCCCTTGTGGATAGACAACGACAAGGAAAGGTACGTCACCTACAAAACGACCCTTGACCGAGGAAGCCGTGAAGAAATAGTCTCGGTAGTAAAGGCGCTGAAGGCACGAGAGGCATTCATAATTCCCTTAGGAAAGAAGCTGAGAGGCTCGGATGAAGCGACGATGCGTCAAGGAGAAAAGATTATTAAAAACGAGCTTGCCTTTGTATTGAACGTTCCTGCAAATGAAATAGAAAGCTATATAAACTAAAAAAGTCTGTAAGCTAAATGCTTACAGACTTTTTGTTTGTTTTGAAATATTATTTGTTAAGTTCCTTCGCCTGACGAACTGCTTCATCCACAAATATAAAGCCTGCATCATCCTGCATATATGCGGCGGAAATCTGTCCCTCATAGCACGCTGTACCGCGGACAACGGGCATTGGTATGTAGCAGGTGGGCGCGCCGTTAGCGCAGGTTGCTACTATATTTATCTTGCCTTCTGACTGCTCCTTTATCATAAGACCGAACTCACAAAATACCTCGCCCGGAAGAGCGAAGATGTTAACGTCGCCAAGACGGATAGATTGAATACAACAATTGATGGGGTTAGGCATTTTGGAAATATTGATTACGTGAGTTGCCTTTGCACGCTTAAAGCCTACGGACGAGGCATCGTCAAGCACAAAGGGTATCCTTGTGGGATACAATTTCATAAGCTCCTCATATTCCTTTACCTCTTCCTCGGAATATTCGTATCTCTTAACGGGAATGTAATTTTTAATACAAGACAGAGTATCAAAGTTAATTGACTCAGCTGTCTTAAAATGTCCAAGTGCCGCCTCGGTAAGCTGAGTTGCAATTCTAACTCTTGCACGAACCTTAGGTATTTTTTCCTCACGGAAATTGTTTATGTGGTTAATGTTTCCGCAAGCACCGTTGAGGAATACGGTTACGAAATTCGTACCAAACTCCTCTCTCATATTGTCTGCAAGAAGACCTGAATAATCTGCACAGATCTGACGGATGCCTTCTGTATCGTGGTGACAGGAAAAGTTCATTATAGCGCCAAATGGCTTTTTCTCTGCGTTGAAGAAATAGAGGGTGATGAATTCATCGTCTGTCACTCCGACATTTCTGTCAATATCGGGGTTCTGCCAGCCGGGATTAGTACGGATTGCACCGTCCTTCATATAGTAGTTGCGGTTAAAGCCAAGGCCATGCTGTTCACTTGACGCGTACTTAATATCACCAACCTCCTCCATTCTCTGCCAAGCGAGAGTTGCGGTGTCGGCAATAAGGCGCTCGTTTACATCGAAGAAGGCCTCGTCGGGGGTGTTGAATTCACCGTAATGCTCCAAATGTGTGCAGGTGCCATAATGGGTATGGGTTGCACTTATCATAATGTTTTCAGCGGGAACGCCCGTATACTCGGTAACACGCTTAACGATGTTGTCGTGCATTATAGTTGAGGTAGCAATAGCGTCGATTGAAATGATGATAACCGTCTTATCATCCTTGTTCAACGCGACAGCCTTAGCATATAAACGGCTTACTACTCCGTCAGCATAACGGTGGCTGAGATAGCCGTGAAGGTCGTGTCCAAGAGGGGGTGTTATTTCTCTTTCGTAAAAACCTGCTTTTAACATATTTTTCTCCTTAAGTATGTGTGCTCAATAAGCGCACAAATTTCATTTGTATGGTAGCACAAGATTTTTTTATTGTCAACAAAAGCCTTGTATATTACACAAAATGCAATATAACGCAACACAAAATTCAAAAAAAGAGCAGTAAGAAGCCCCTACTGCTCTTTTTTGAATTTTTACTTGTTCAATTCCTTTGACTGACGAATTGCCTCGTCTGCAAACTTAAAGCCTGCGTCGTATTCCATATATGCGCTTGAAATCTGTCCCTCGTAGCACAATGTTCCGCGAACAACGGGCATTGGTATGTAGCAACCGGGTGTACCGTTAGCACAGGTTGCAATCATATTTACCTTGGCAGGAGACTGCTCCTTGATTGAAAGACCGAACTCGCAGAATACCTCACCGGGAAGAGCGAAGATACAAACGTCACCAAGTCTTACCGACTGGATGCAAACGTCAAGCACCTTGGGCATCTTGGATATGTTGAGTATGCTGTCTGCCCTTGCACGCTTATATTCCTTGGTGTCGGGAGCGCTGATGCTGAATTTCATTACTACCTCAGGCATCTCCTTCTTAAGATCTGCGTACTCCTGAACTACCTCTGCAGGATACTCAAGTCTCTCTACGGGGATATAATTCTTAATGCAGAGAAGGGTATCAAAATTGATAGACTCCGCCGTCTTGAAATGCTCGAGAGCTGCCTTAGTAAGCTGGTTAGAAATTCTGACTCTGTTAGGAATATCAAATTCCTTTTTCTCACGGAAGTTGTTTACGTGATTGATGTTTCCGCAAGCACCGTTGAGGAATACGGTTACGAAATTCGAGCCAAATTCCTCTCTCATATTGTCTGCAAGAAGACCAGAGTAGTCAGCGCAGAACTGACGGATACCTGCCGTGTCGTGATGGCAAGAGAAGTTCATTATCGAGCCATAGGGCTTACCATCTGTATTGAAGAAATAAAGAGTGATGAATTCATCGTCTGTAACGCCGACATTTCTGTCGATGTCGGGGTTCTGCCAGCCGGGATTTGTACGAATAGTACCGTCCTTCATATAAAAGTTACGGTTGAAGCCGAGGCCGTGCTGTTGGCTTGAAGCATACTTAACATCGCTTACCTCCACCATTCTCTGCCAAGCAAGAGTTGCGGTGTCGGCGATAAGTCGCTCGTTTACATCGAAGAAGGGCTCGTCAGGGGTGTGATGCCAGTTGTATGAATCGGAATGGGTGCACGCACCATAGTGTGTATGGGTTGCACTTATCATAATATTTTCAGCGGGAACACCTGTGTATTCGGTTACACGCTTGATAATATTATCGCGCATTATAGTTGAGGTAGTGATAGCATCGATTGAAATGATGATAACCGTCTTGTCGTCCTTATTTAAGGCAATTGCCTTGGCGTAAAGACGGCTTTCAACTCCGTCAGCAAAGCGGTGACAGAAATAGCCGGGGATATCGTGTCCCAGAGGTGGTGTAATTTCTCTTTCGTAAAAACCTGCTTTTAACATAGCTTTTCTCCTTGTTATATGTGCATAAACTGCACAGATTTCACTTTATAATAACACGCTAAACCTATTTTGTCAATGGTATTTTCTTATTATTTTATTTTTTATTTTATAAGTTCCTTTGCCTGACGGAGTGCTTCGTCAACAAGCATCTGTCCTGCTTCGGGAACAAGGTATGCAGAGGTCTTTTGCGCCTCGTAAATGGTTGTGCCGTGTGCCTCGGGAACGGGAATATAGCAAACTGCTGTACCATTTGAGAGGGTGGAAATAAGGTTAACCTTGACGGGTGAGCCTTCCTTGATAGCGATGCCGTACTCGGAGTATACTTCACCGGGAAGACCGAAGATCATAGCGTCGCCGAGTCTTACCGCCTGAACGGAGGTAGGAAGCGGGTCGGGGAGCTTGGAAATGTTAATGATAGACGTAGCGCGGGCACGCTTATATTCCTTACTCTCGGGCTTGTTAATGTTGTAGGAAAGTCCCTCGATTGGCATTGTATCATAAAGATACTGAGCCTCCTCTACCTCTTCCTTAGGAATTTCGCGTCTCTTTATGTCGATGAGATTCTTTTCGCACTTGAGAGTGTCAACCTTCAGGGGCTCTGCGGTCTTGAACTGTTCAAGAGCAGCCTTTGTAAGTGCGTTTCCGATGTCAATGTATCTTGGATATTCACGCTTGCCGTCTGTGGTGACGTCGATGTGGTTAACGTTTCCGCAGCAGCCTGAAACGTACACGCTTACGAATTCGTTACCGAATTCCTTCTTCAAGTTCTTTGCAACGATACCCGAGAAGTCGGAGCTGAAGAGCTTGCCCCAAGCACCGCCGATACTATCGTGGTGGCAAGCAAAGTTGGAGATTACACCAACGGGCTTATTCTCCTCGTTGAAGAAGAAAAGGGTTGTAAACTGATCGTCAACGGGTCCGAAGGGACGGTCGATATTGGGGTTGAGATAGCCTGGGTTAGTACGGATAGAGCCGTCCTTCATCCAGTAGTTACGGTTGAAGCCGAGACCCTTTTCCACGCTGCTGTTGTGCTTAACTGTAACAGGAGCCTTTCTCTGCCAAGCAAGCACGCCCGTGTCTGCAATAAGGCGGAGCATAACGTCGAAATATTCGTTGTCGTCGGTGTGGAATTCTCCCTTTCTACCGGGGATGTCGGGACCCATATGAGTGTGTGTCGCACTAAGCATAACGTTATTTTTCTTAACGCCCGTAAGCTCAACAACTCGATCCGCAACCTTTTCAAACATCTCGTCCGTAGTGCTTACTGCGTCAACAACTATAATGATAACGTCGTCAGCGCCCTCCATACCGAAGGCTACGGACTTAGCATAAAGTCTGTCGCGAACACCCTCAGAACGTCGAATGCCGAAATAGCCGGGCATATTCACTCCAAGGGGTGGGGTTATTTCCTTTTCATAAAAACCTGCGTACAACATAGTATTTTACCTCTCTTTATTTTCGGCTTATTTCATAAGCTCATTTGCTTGTCGGATAGCCTCGTCCACCATCATATCGCCTGCTTCGGGAATGAAAACAGCCGTGGTGGGATGTGCCTCGTAAATGGCTGTGCCAAACGCCTCGGGCACGGGAATATAGGTAGGTATACCGTCTGAAATGGTGGCGATAATATTTCTCTTTGTAGGAGAAGCCGCCTTTATATTCAGTCCAAACTGAGTATAAAGCTCGCCCGAGATAGCAAAGAGCATAACGTCGCCAAGACGGATAGTCTGGACAGCACAAGGATATGGGTCGGGCATGGCGGAAATGTCAATTACCTTCTTTGCCTTGACTCTCTTGTAGTCCTGACTGTCGGGGTGAGAAATATCAAAATTTTTCAAGCTTTCAAACGGAACGTTCTCGTAAAGCCACTTTGCTTCCTCCAGCGCCCCCTCGGCAAAGCCGCGGCGCTTGATAGGAATATATTTCTTGGTTGCACGAAGAGTGTCAACCTTTACCTCCTCGGCGCTTTCCATCTGCTTCACGGCAGAAGCGGCAAGCTGTTCGCCGATATCAAGGTATCTTCCGCGCTTGTAAACCTTATCCTCACGGAAATTGTCAATGTGGTTAAGGTCACCCGATGCGCCTGTAAGGAAAACGGTAACGAAATCGTCGCCATACACATCTTTCAGTCTGTCACCGATAATTCCCGCATAGTCTGCGGAATATGAGGCCGGTATAACGCCTACACCGCTCACAGAGCAGTTATGGCAGGAGAAGCTGGTGATAACGCCAAGGGGTTTTCCATCCTCACCAAAGAAGAATAGGTTGATAAATTCCTCGTCAACAGGTCCGAATGGGCGAACAATATCGGGGTTCTGCCAGCCCGGATTTGTTCTTGCGCTTCCGTCCTTCATCCAATAGTTACGGTTGAAGGTAAGTCCCTTTTCAATGCTCTTATTATATTTAACGGTGGCAGGCACCATTCTCTGATAAGCAAGAGTTCCTGCGTCAGCAACT
>JAZSLY010000088.1:0-8374 GCA_045535585.1 Eubacteriales bacterium | reverse complement strand
CATGGCTACGATCCGACTTTATCATTCAAAACGTTTCAAAAAGCGGGGGACATCTCGCTTCTAATCTCGGCGTTACCGAGATTTCTCTTGCAGTTATCCGTGCCTTTGACTCTCCCAAGGACAAGATAATATACGACGTGGGTCACCAAAGCTACGTTCATAAGCTTTTGACCGGTCGCATTTTTACATCCGAAACACTTCGCACCTTCGGAGGTTACTCTGGCTTTACCAAAATTGATGAGAGCACACACGACCCATTTGGAGCAGGTCACAGTAGCACCGCCCTTTCCGCCGCTATCGGCTTTGCCCGTGCCTCAAGGCTTCGTGGCGAGGATTCCTATGCAGTTGCAATTATCGGTGACGGTGCTTTTTGCAACGGCATGACCTTTGAAGCTCTTAATAATCTTTCAAGGGATGACAAGATAATCATAATTCTCAACGACAACGAGATGTCCATTTCTAAGAACGTAGGCTCTGTTGCCGAATATCTCAACAAGATTCGAGTTACAAAAAAATATCTCAAATTCAAAAGAAAAACAAAAAATACCTTTATTAAGGTCAAACCGATATATAAGCTCTTGACAATGCTCAAAAGAATTGCCAAAAGGCTTCTAATTCCGCCTACGATGTTTGAGGACTTGGGCATAGGATATATCGGCGCCGCAGACGGTAACGATTTCGAGACTGTCGAATTTCTTTTGAACGAAGCCAAGCTTCATTCCGGTCCCGTCCTTCTTCATTTTGTTACAAAAAAAGGATGCGGATTACCCGAGGCTGAGGCAAACCCCGATAAATTTCATTTCGTTTCACCGACCACTAATACGGAGAGGACCTTCTCAACCGAATATTCCAGCCTTTTGCTTGATTACGCAGGCGAAAGAGAAAGCGTTGTTGCGATTACCGCCGCCATGGGTAGCGGAACGGGACTTACGGAATTTAAAAAAGAGTATCCTCACCGCTTTTTCGACGTAGGTATTTGCGAGGAGCACGCGGCCACCTTCTGCGGTGCTCTTTCTGCCGCAGGGCTCGAGCCTTATTTCAGCGTATACAGTACCTTTTTCCAGCGTGCCTACGACCAGATGATTCACGATATTGCCCTTCAGAAGCTTTCCTGCGTGATAGCGCTTGACAGAGCAGGTCTCGTGGGTGCCGACGGCGCAACGCACCACGGCATATTTGACGTTTCAATGACCTTGAACGTTCCTGACGTCACCATCTATTCGCCCGCCACCTTTGCTGAGCTTAAATGGTCTTTTGATACGACTAAAAACGAAAAGGGACTTCGTATTATCCGCTATCCCAAGGATACCGATAACGAACTCTTGATGAAGGTGTTCCGCGCTGACGCAGATTTCTCTATTGACACCTTTGACCCTTGTGACGTTCTGATAGTTACATACGGCAGAATTGCCGAGGAAGCTCTTCGTGCCAAGCTTCGCTTGAAGCGAAAAGGGATTGGCGCATCTGTACTGAAATTTTTGAAGCTTACTCCTCTCGACTACAAAAAGATAAACAGCTTTATCAATAAGCTTAATCCAAGGCTCATCGTCGTCGTGGAGGAGGGAATGAAAACGGGTGGCTTTGGCGAGCATTTCCTTGCCAATATTACCTATTCAATTCCTCGCGATATTATCGCCATTGACAATATGTTTGTTCCTCACGGCAAGAACGCAGAGCTTTACGAATATTGCGGTCTGTCGTCTGAAAAAATTTACCAAAGGATTTTAAAATGCCTTTAATTCAGTTTCCCCAAAGGCTTGACGCCTATTTAACCTTGTCTGCACTCTCTCCGTCACGCGAGGTCGCGAAAAAGCTTATTCAGTCAAGCTTCGTTCTCGTTGACGGACGCCCTATTACTAAACCCGCGTTTCAGATTACGCCCGATATGACGGTTAAAGTTCTTGACAATGATTTAACCCATTACGTCAGTCGCGGTGCCTATAAATTAAAGGGCGCGCTTGATGCCTTCAATATCGACGTCACGGGCGCGATTGCCGTTGATTTCGGTGCGTCTACGGGTGGGTTTACCGACCTTTTGCTTGAACGGGGAGCTACGCTTGTTTACGCTATTGAAAACGGAAGTAACCAGCTTCACCCGAAGCTCGTAGACGACCCTCGCGTAATATCCTTTGACAACACTAACGCAAGGTATATTGAGCGGGGCTTTATTCCTCTTTGCGACGTTGCGGTAATGGACGTTTCGTTTATATCTCAAACAAAGCTGTATGGCAGTGTGACCAACGTATTAAAGCCTCACGGAATATTCATTTCACTTATCAAGCCACAGTTTGAGGCAGGGCGTGATGCAATCGGTAAAAACGGAATCGTCAGGGATAAAAGCGTTTATCCTTCAATTATTTCTTATATCGAAAAAACCGCAAAGGAATTTGACCTGACGCTTCAGTCAACTATCGAGTCATCTATTTTAGGCGGTGACGGTAACACGGAATTTCTTGCCTATTTTGTATACTCACCTAAGGAGTAAATAATGAAAACTATCGCTATTATTCCAAATACAAAAAAAGATATCGGCTTGGAGCTTACACAAAAAATAGTGTCTATTCTTGCCGATACGGGCGCGGAGGTTATTCTTTCTGACGAATTTTCCGCTTCTGTGTCGGGCGCATCCTATATTAGCAAGGACACTCTTTTTGACAAAGCAGACGTTGCCGTAACCGTAGGCGGTGACGGCACTATCCTCGGAATAGCTCAGGAGCTTGCAGTGCACAACCTCTCCGTTATCGGAGTAAATCTTGGCAGAATGGGCTTTATGGCAGACGTAGAGCCTTCGGAAATAGAGCTACTGCGTGGGCTTGCCGACGATGATTTTACCGTAGAAAAAAGAATGCTTGCAGAAGCAAACGTGGTAAGAGACGGAAAGACAATAAATACCTACCTTGCCCTCAACGACGTTGTTATCAGCAAGGGAAGCGTTTCGAAGATTGCAGAGCTCGAGCTTTATTGTAACTCCACTCTTGTTTCCACCTTCCATTCGGACGGACTTATCGTATCGACCCCAACGGGCTCAACGGCGTATTCTCTGTCGGCTGGCGGTGCGATAATCGACCCTTCCATTGACTGCCTTTTACTTACTCCCGTTTGCCCGCATTCCTTTAATAATGCGCGCCCAATCGTCTTTTCGCCCAATTCCGTTCTTGAGGTGCGCGACGTACAGAGTGGAGACGAAAATCTCTTTCTTACCGTGGACGGCAAGATTAACGTTAGACTCAATTTATACGACGTTGTCAGCGTCAGGAAGAGCGCCTTGTCCCTCGGACTGATAAAGCTTAAAAATAAAGCATTTTATGACACGGTCTACCAAAAAATCGCGGAGAGGAAATAAAGATGAAAACCAAAAGGCATTCACAGATTATAGAGCTTATAAAGAAATATGATATAGAAACCCAAGAGGAATTGACCCTGAAGCTTCGCGAAAAGGGCTTTGATACCACGCAAGCAACCGTTTCCCGCGATATCAAGGAATTAAAGCTTGTAAAGGTGCCCGATGACAGCGGAAACTATAAGTACGCCGTCAAAACCAGCCACGATGAAATTCGGGTTTCGGCAAAATTCAAGACCATCCTTGAAGAGACGGTTATCCGCATCGACGTATCCACCTCGATAGTGGTTGTCAAAACCTTTCCCGGAATGGCGCAGGCGGCGGCATCGGCTATCGACAATATGAACTGGAGCGAAATTGTAGGAACGATTGCAGGCGACGACACAATCTTCGTTGCGCTCAAAACTATCGACGATGCTCTCATCTTTTCCGAAAAGCTTAAAGAAATTCTTAACGTTTAATTGAAAGGACCTCGACGGTATGCTGAACTTTTTGCATATTGAAAACGTTGCATTGATAAAACAGCTTGACGTAGATTTCGAGGACGGGTTTACCGTCCTGACGGGTGAAACGGGCAGCGGTAAATCAATGGTCATTGATGCCTTGAATATGGTTCTTGGACAGCGTCCCCCAAAAGACATAATCCGTCACGGAGAAAACGAGTGCTATATTTACGCGCTTTTTGACAGAATTAACTCTGCCACCGAGGCGTATTTAAAGGGGGAGGGGATTTCCCTTGACGACGACGGAGTGCTGATGATTTCCAGAAGATACACCTCCGACGGTAAATCTACCTTCAAGATAAACAATCGCACAGTCCCTATTTTTTTTGTTAAAAACGTTTCCTCCCGTCTCATTTCCATCAACGAGCAACACGACGCCTACTCTCTTTTGAACGATGAAACGCACATCGGCTTTTTGGATAAGTTTACCGAATCGGTTTGTAAAAATCACGCAGAAACAAAGAAGCGCTACGTGTCGGAGCTTGAAGCCTACAACAGTGCCAAGCGCAAGCTTGCCGAGCATATTTCACTTTCCGCCGACAGAACTACAAGGCTTGAATTCCTGAACTATCAACGCAAGGAAATAGAGAGCGCCAAGCTTCGTCCTCACGAGGAGGAAGAATGTCTCTCTCAAAAGGAAATCATCAAAAACAGCGAATTGATTGTCAATGCCGTCAAGGGCACTTTGACTTTGCTTTCGGGCGGTACAAAGCCTGGCGCTTACGATAAAATCTCCGCTGCTACCGACAACCTTGAAAAAATTAAGGATATCGTTCAGGACGGTGACGAGATATACAAATCCTTGTCCGATATTCTGAATAATCTTGACTCGGTCATCAAATCGGTTTCCAGAATCGATACAGGCGTGTTCGACGACCCCACCTCCGAGCTTGACAGAATAGAGTCACGCCTTGACCTTATTTCCCGACTTGAAAACAAGTACGGTGAAACGGTTGAGGATATTCTCGCATATCTGGATGATATCAAGGAACAGATTAGTGAGCTTGAACAGTACGATTTCACCCTGAATGAATACCAGACTCTTGTTGACGAATCCTATGAAAAGGCACGACTAACGGCGTTGGAGCTTGACAAAAACAGGCGTGAGGGTGCAAAGCTTCTCACCGATGCCATAAACCGCGAGCTTTGCTTTCTCGATATGGAAAACGTAGTATTCAAGGTGGAGTTTGAAAAAAGCGATGACCTCACCCAAAATGGAATGGGCAACGTCACCTTCTTCGTCAGAACTAATTCAGGCGAGCCCTTCAAAAATCTTTCCACCGTTTCATCGGGCGGTGAGCTTTCCAGAATAATGCTTGCTCTCAAAACGGCTCTTTCCGATTGTGACGACGTGGACACTATCGTCTTTGACGAAATCGACACGGGTGTATCGGGCAAGACTTCAAGCAAAATTGGCATTAGCCTTAAAAAGCTTTCTCACTCCCGTCAGGTGCTTAGCGTTACACACTCGGCGCAGGTGTCTGCGGTTGCTCAGCATCATATGAAGATTGCCAAGCGTGAATTTGAGGGAAGAACCTTTACTATCGTTATTCCTCTTGACGAGGAAAGCAGGGTAGAGGAAATCGCACGAATTCTCGGAGGCGTAACTATTACGGACAGCGTTATTGCCACAGCCCGTGAATTATTAGCAGAAGGTAAAAAATAATTATTATAAATTAAAGAGGATATAAACATGAAACTTTACGAAGAACTTCAAGCGAGAGGCTTGATCGCGCAAACAACTAACGAAAAGGAGATTGCAGAGCTTATCAACGAGGGTAAGGCTATTTTCTACATCGGATTCGACCCCACCGCTGACAGCCTGCACGTAGGTCACTTTATGGCTCTTTGCCTTATGAAGAGACTCCAAATGGCAGGTAACAAGCCCATCGCCCTTATTGGTGGCGGTACGGGTATGGTTGGCGACCCGTCGGGCAGAAGCGATCTAAGACAGATGCTCACTCCCGAGATAATCCAGCATAACTGCGAGTGCTTTAAAAAGCAGATGAGCAGATTTATCGATTTTTCCGAGGACAAGGCTATTATGGTAAATAACGCCGACTGGCTTATGGACCTTAACTATATCGAATTTTTAAGAGATATAGGCCCTTGCTTCAGCGTAAACAAGATGCTCACCTTCGAGTGCTACAAGCAGAGAATGGAGAGTGGACTTACCTTCCTTGAATTCAACTATATGCTTATGCAGAGCTATGACTTCTACGCTCTTTTCCAGAAATACGGTTGTAATATGCAGTTCGGCGGTGACGACCAATGGGCTAATATGCTTGGCGGTACAGAGCTTATCCGTAAGAAGCTTGGCAAGGACGCTCACGCTATGACAATCACCCTTCTTCTCAACTCCGAGGGTAAGAAGATGGGTAAGACTCAGAAGGGCGCCGTTTGGCTTGACCCCGAAAAAACCACTCCCTATGAGTTCTTCCAGTATTGGAGAAACGTTGACGATGCCGACGTTATCAAGTGTATGAAGATGCTTACCTTTATGCCCCTTGAAGAGATTGCCGAATACGAGACCCTTGAAGGCAGCGAGCTCAATCGTGCAAAGGAAAAGCTTGCCCTTGAGCTTACCGCTCTTGTTCACGGCGACGAGGAGGCTGAAAAGGCACTCAGTGCCTCCAAAGCTATTTTTGCCGCAGGCACAAGCTCCGAGAATATGCCTACTACCGAAATCAACGAGGACAGCTTTACCGACGGCAAGATTTCTGTCGTTGACCTTCTTGTCCTTTCGGGACTTTCGGGCTCCAAGGGAGATGCAAAGCGCCTCATTCAGCAGGGTGGTATCACCGTCAATAATGAAAAGATAGAACGCTTTGATGCAACCGTGGAAAGAAGCGCTTTTGACGAAGAGGTTATTTTGAGAAAAGGAAAGAAATCTTTCCAGAAAATTATTGTTAGATAAATTTTTGCGGGGTGGAGAATTTTCCACCCCGTAAGCACTAAAGGAGATAATGGCTAATGAATGGAATAAAAGACATTAGCGTTAATTTAAATGTCATTTCGCCGGAAAACGATAATTGCTTTTTCGGATACTATGATTTAAATGCCTATGATAGCACGGGTAAAGTTCATCTTGCCGCACGGACAAGCTTTATTGACAGGATCCCCACAAGCGAGGATGTTCTTGAACTTGGAACGATAAAAAATTCTGTTTTTACAAAGTTTGCTGAAACTACAGCCTGGAACTTTCAACAGAGTGCCATGCTTCAATTTAAAGGCGGCAGTGACGACACTGTTTTTTATAACGTCCGCGAAAACGGTGGCTATAAAACCGTGATACATAACCTTCTTAACGGCAAAAGAACTCTGTACGATTTGCCTTGTGCTTGTATTTCACCTGACGGACGTTATGGCCTTTCGATTAATTTTGCAAGGGTATTTGATTTTCGAAAGGGCTATGGATACCAAGGCATACCGGATGCGTTTTCTAACGAAAACCGCCCTGACAAAGACGGCGTGTTCCTTGTGGATTTTGTAACAGGTGCAATTAAGCTCATTATCAGCTATGAAGATATATATAATAATTTTCCCTCTGACGTTACGAAAAACGAAAAGCTGATTGTCAATCATATTACGTTCAACAAGACGTCGGACCGCTTTCTCTTTTTACTTAGAAACTTTCCAAGCAAGAAGGGAACCTCTTGGGGAACAACCCTCATAACTTCTGATCTTGACGGTAACATGAATTTGGTTTTGGAAAATAAATTTTTCTCACATTACGCGTGGAAAAATTCAAATCAGATAGTTGCTTTCTGCACTCCCGAGGAAGAATGCAGCTTGTATTTGATTGATGACCTTACTAATAAATTTACACGTCTTAAATCCCCTTATCCAAACGGTCCTTCAGGTGGTGACATACATTGTATTTACTCGCCCGATAACAGATTTATTTTGGGCGATGGCTATGCTGACACGGATGGATACAGACCTCTGTTTTTGTACGATACACAAACAGAGAATATTCGCCTGCTCCTGAAGTCGAAGTCAACAATGGATAACAACTGGGATGTAAGATGTGATCTTCACGCCCGCTTTAACAGACAGGGAAATAAAGTGTCATTTGATAGCGTTCACAACGGTACGAGACAGATTTGTGAAATATACTTATAATGGTTTTTTCGCTTTTTTGCTTCTCTCTCATCTTGTTCGCATAATCTTTTAAAAAAATACGTATTTTTTGTGTTTTTCCTATTGACATTTATAAAAAAATGTGTATAATATTAGATGTTGCGAATGACACGCGAGAGTGGCGAAATTGGCAGACGCGCACGTTTGAGGGGCGTGTGGTTATCCGTACGGGTTCAAGTCCCGTCTCTCGCACCAGAAAAAAGCACTTGCGAAGGCAAGTGCTTTTTTCAGTTCTATTCGCCTCCCGGCGAGTGATATTGCTATGCAGTGGTATTCGGCTTGCGCCGAGTGATATTCGCTGCGCGAGTTTGGGCGGCGAATAGAATATAACTGCAACCGCAGGGAGCAATATCACTTTTGCGCAAGCAAAAATGTCACGCTGTCGAAG
>JAZSLY010000040.1:0-11539 GCA_045535585.1 Eubacteriales bacterium | reverse complement strand
TTACAGTAATAACAAAAATGGTAGAGGAAATCCTCTACCATTTTTTTGATGCCTATTTTGTTAAATATAATATAACGGGCTCAAGCGTCAGCGCTTTTTCAAAGACCTCTATTACCGAGTCGTGCTTTTCAAATTTACATTCCTTCTTTGTCCCGTCGGGAAGAAGCATCTCAACCTTGTTTACCGCGTCTTCGCAATCAAGCTCAATTGTTTCAAGCGCGTCAAAGCCAATGTTGAATAATGCAACAAACAAATCCCCTTCCTCATGACGTGCTGCTTTGAGGTAAACCTCAGCGTCGCCCGTGTAATAAACGGGAAGATTGCCCGTTTCTTTAAGGAGTCTTGCAAGCTGCAGCTTTCTCGACTCGTCAAGATAAGTGAATTCATAGTAAACAAACTGCGTGCTTGCCGTGCCTGCAAACGTGATGACGTTTCCGCCAAGCTCATTTTTAAAGAATACACTACCGGGACAAAGTGGCACCTCGGTCTTTCCGTCGGGCAAATCACAGATAACGGATTCCTCTCTTGCGCTTGTGGCAGGGATGAGGTGACGGGCGTTAACCTGCTTGACGATTCTTTTATCTTCTTTCAAGATAACCTCTCTCATCATAGCGGCACCGTTCCATTCCTTAACCGTAACGCCAAGGTATTTTCCAAGACCTCGCTCCTGAATTGCAATAGCGGCGTCGGCATCGAGGAAAACAGTTCCAGAGAGCATTTCCAATAGCTCTTCGTCTGTGAAAATGTTGGGCAGAGCGCCGTCAAGGAATACTGCGCCTCCTGCTTTTTCCGAGAAATATACGGGCAAGCCTAATCTTTCAAGCGTGCACCTTACCCAGTTGTTTTGCGCACTTGGCATAAATATGTAGCTTGGTGTCGTGCTGAGAGGCGCTCTGCATCCAAGCCAGTTAAGCTTTGGCACTTCTCTTGAAAGCGCTTCGTAAAAGCCTCTGTATTCAGAAAGCTTCTTTCTGTATGCTACACCCGATTTTGGCTGAAATTCATTTAGCTTTGTTATCCAATGCTTTGCACCCGACGCACCCTCTAAAATAGTGCCTACGAAATGGGAGTGGAGTGATTGTGCGCTTGTGCTATATCTGTTTTGCGGACAGGTGTCCGTCTCTGCCAAAATGTAGTCAACCTTGCCCTGCGACTTCAGGACGGTGGTCTGAATAGCGGCTCTCTGAAAGGCGGAGGAGAGGTATCTTGCACCTGCAGGGTGATAGTTTCCGTTGTTTATTCTGACAACGACGGGGTTATTCTCGCCCGCGAGAATTTTTGCAATTTCGGCTGCGCCCTCAACCGATAGACCGCAGGCACAGAAGCTACCGGGAATTGTCTTGTCCACAAGGTCAATTCCCTCACGCATCGCTCTTGCAGCGGTAACCAGAGAATCTATCTGGGAATTTACGAAAATTTCGGTTATCCTCTTATCCTCTTTACTATTTCCCCTCAGAGCAGATAAAATCCTTTCACGCTCAAGTGGAGCACCGTAATTCTTTTCAATTTCCTTTAAATGAAGAGGGCAAGCGCATCCGTTGCCGTTTCTCCATATTAGGCGGAAATCGTCGTCAACCATTATCATCTCTGGTTTTTCCTTTGCGAGTGTTGCAAAGCTTTCTCGGATATAATCCATAAAGCCCTCATCTGACGGGCAGGTTATATGTTCTTCCTTACCATCCTTGAGGTTTATATATTGCTGAAACGGTGGGAGCGAGGAAAGCTTATAGCCGTGACCGATGGTGCACTGTGCCAGAATTCCGCATTTTATTCCCATTGCATTTAGTCTGTCCCTGAACATAGCGTATTTCTCGGCTGCGATTTTCGCCTTATTAATTACTGGCGATCCTTCTGGAACAAGCTTCACCATAAAAAGCGCAAGGGTCGCAACGCCCTTTTCGTATTGCTCTTTTATGTCGTTGCATATCTCATTAATATGATTTGTATCAAGTGGCATAATGGAATAATTCAGCATAGTAAAAACCTCCTTGAAAGTGTTGCCACATTATAACATAATATTTTTTTCAAGTCAACAAAAATACGGCAGTATAGCACAATAGTCTAATCAAATAGCACAATATTCTATTCAATGAAAAAAGTCTCCCTTGGAAGAGAGACTTTAAATATCAATGTCAACCGTATACTTTTTGTCAATGAGAATATAGTTCACCCCGTGCTTCTCGGCAAGAGCCAATACCTTTTTGTTGTCCTCCAGCACACTCTCCTCGGTGCACCACTCGTCGTCCTGACGGTTCTCGATTATATTTGCATATTTCCTTATATCGTCAAAATGCCGTTTTATATATCCTTCACTCATCACAAGACAGTAATAGCGAATTTTGTCAAGGTATTTTTTGTCAAAGTCATCCGCCCAATTGAACGGGATATAACACCCCTCAACAATCAGGTTTTGCTCGTTTTCAATAGCCGTTTTTATCATCTCACGAACAATCGGCCAAAGATATTCCGTCAGCTCCCCGTCGTCGCTCATCGGCGTCAGGTGAGTGTTTCCGCTTCTTATCAAGCCCATTTTCAGATGGTCTATTGACAGATATGGATATTTATATTTTTCAAGAAGCTTTTGAGATATTGCCGTCTTTCCCACGTGCGACGCGCCGGTAATTAAAATTATCATCTTATTTATCCTTGTAGGGTGTAGTGTTGAATTTTTTCTTATAAAGCCTGCTGAAATAATTATAGTCCGAAAAACCCGTTTTTTCCGAAATCTCTGCTATGGAGAAATCGGTGGTTTTGATAAGCCGTCTCGCCTCGTTAAGTCGGGCGTCTCTGATGTAGGTGGCAACGCCTACTCCGTATTCCTTGTTGAAGGTTTCATACAGCTTCGTTCGTGCAACACCTACGTAATTGCACAAATCGCAAATGTTTATACTCTCGGACAGGTGGCTTGTTATGTACTCGTTGGAGGAAATAATTATCTTCTCGTTTTCCGCACCTATCATCTCCTTGAGTATCATATAGTCGGTGAATATCTCAAGAAGCTTTGACGCCGCAAGAATTTGATTTTTCGTCTTGTACTTTATTTCCGAGGTGTCGCATTTTACCCCGTACTTTTCCAGAATATTCTTTTCAAGGCTTTTCAGCTCTCTTTTGTCCTTTATGTCGGTAATCTGCCCCAGCATTATATAGCCGATTACCTTCTTTCCGTTCCTTATGGGCATCGACGCCTCAACAAGCCCTGCGTGACACTTATAAACGAAAAGACCCTCGTCGGACTTGCACTTTTCAAAGGCGTTGATGTCACTTAAATGGCACTTCTTCGCAAGCTCCTCGTTTTTGCCGATTGTCTTGCAAAAGTTGCAAGGGTCCTTGGGATAGGCGAAAATCTCTTTATATTGAGTGTCAAAAATAACAGTTCTGATACCCGTGAGCATATGAAAATATTTCAGAGTCTCCTCAAGGCTGAACTCGTCAATTTTTAATTTCATTAAAAATATCCCTCCTCCCGTACAAATTTACAATTTTTGAAACGCATTTTACTATTATTATATCAAAAAAAATGATAAAATCAAGATGTAAATAATATTTTTGAAAGGAAAGTGTTTGTTATGAAAAAAATGACTTTTGCTCTTTATTTTGGAAACAGAGGATTTTTTCCTGAAACTCTTATAGCTTCTGCTCGCGAGGAAGTCGCAAAGGCAGTTGTAGATGCAGGCTACGATTATATTATCGCTCCCGCTGACCTTACAAGATACGGCGCGGTTGAAACCAAGGACGAGGGTATTGCTTATGCCGCTTGGCTCAAAGAGTACCGCGGACAGTACGACGGCGTTATTATGTCGTTGCCCAACTTCAGCGACGAGAACGGAGCAGTAGCCGCCGTTCAGGACTGCGGAGTTCCGATTTTCATTCAGGCTTACCCCGATGAAATCGGCAAGATGGACTTTGAGCACCGCCGTGACTCTTATTGCGGAAAGTTTTCGTTCTGCGACGTTTTCCACCAGTACAACATTCCTTTCACCGTTATGAAGCCTCACGTCGTTCACCCCTCAACTCCCGAGTTCAATAAGAACCTTCGTGACTTCGCAGCCGTTTGCCGTGTAGTAAACGGAATGAGACGCTTTACCATAGGTGTTATTGGTGCCAGAACTACCAAGTTCAAAACCGTTCGCTACGATGAAATCACACTCCAGAAATATGGAATTACTTGCGATACATACGACTTGTCCGAGCTTTTCTACCGTGTTGAAAAGCTTTCCGACAACGACGAGAAGGTTGTGGCAAAGGTTGACAGACTTGTTAACTATACCGATTTTTCAAGAGTTCCCAAGGATAAGACCCTGACTCTCGCAAAGGTTTCGGTTGCCATCGACGATATGATGAGAGAGTATCACCTCGACTGCATCACTCTTCGTTGCTGGGAGGAAATGCAGACGGTTCTCGGCGTTGCTCCCTGCGTGCTTCTCAGTGAGCTCAACGACAGAGGCATCGTTGCTTCCTGCGAAATAGACCTTTGCTCTGCTATCAATATGTACTCAATGCAGCTTGCTTCCGAAGAGCCTACCGCCTGCGTTGACTGGAACAACAACTACGGCGACGACGAAAACAAGGTTATCCTTTTCCATTGCGGTCCTATCGCACAGAGCCTTATGGACGGCAAGGGTGTCGTTACCGACCACAAGATGTTTGCAAAGGGCTGTCCCGGCTGTGGATGGGGAAGCAACGAGGGCAGAATTGCCGCGTTTGATATGACCTACTCCAACTGTAAGACAGAGGACGGCAAGCTTACCTTCTACGTTGACGAGGGTAAATTCACGGGCGAGGAGATTGAGAAGGAATTCTTCGGCTGCGGAGGTGTTGCACAGATCGACGACCTCCAGAGAAAGCTTATCATCCTTGCGAAGAACGGATACAGACATCACACCGCTATCGGAAAGGGACATATGGCAGATATCTTGAGAGAGGCGTTTACAACCTATCTCGGCTACGATATGATTGAATTTTAAGGAGGAAGGCTTAATGCTTGTAGGCGGAATTGATATTGGTACAAGCGGATGTAAGGTCGTTTTATATAACGAAAAAGGCGAGTTCGTCGACAGCGTATACAAGGAATATAACGTAAAGCGTGATAACGGCTTGCACGAGATTGATGCAAACGAGATATTCTCGTCCGTCCTTTGCGTTCTTGACGGAATAAAGGACAAGAGGGTTGCGTCTATCGCCGTTACAAGCTTCGGTGAAACCTTTACCATGCTTGACGAAAACGACGAGCCCTGCGCTCCGTCTCTGCTTTACACCGACCCAAGAGGCAGAGAGGAATGCGCCGCACTGGAGAACAAATTCGGTGCAGAGAGCTTTGCGTTCAAGACGGGCGTCGTTATTCACGAAATGTACTCACTGCCCAAAATTATATGGATAAAAAAGAATATGCCTGAAAGCTACAAGAGGGCAAAGGCTATTCTTCTTATGCAGGACTATATCGTCTATATGCTCTCGGGCAAGAGACAGATAGACTATTCCCTCGCCGCAAGAACTGCTGCCTTTGATATCAAAAATCTCACTTGGGCAGACGATATTCTTGATTTCTGCGGAATTGACAAGAATTTGCTTTCAACTCCCGTGCCCTCGGGAACGATAGCAGGAGCTATCAAGGAGGACGTAGCTAAAAAGGTTGGCTTGCCTCTTGACTGTAAAATCGTTACGGGCTGTCACGACCAGATTGCCGCCATAACGGGCGCAGGTGCCTTCGAGGGCGACAAGGTAATGGACGGCACGGGCACGGTGGAGTGCGTTCCCGTGGTTATGGACGACGTGCCAAGGGACTTTTCACTCTATAAAGCGGGCTACGCTATCGTGCCCCACATAAACGGCAAATACGCCTGCTATGTTCTTTCCTATGCAGGCGGTGCTACTCTTAAATGGTTCAGGGACAATTTCATCAACAAGCCCTATTCGGAGCTTGATAAAATGATTGAGGGTTCGTCCCCGTCGGGACTTCTCATAACCCCTCATTTCGCAGGTGCGGCAACCCCTTATATGAACACCTCTGCCAAGGCGTCTATCGTTGGACTTACCTTCGAGCATACGGCGCTTGATATTTACCGTGCTCTCATGGAGGGAACTGCATACGAAATACTCCTCAACCTTGATATAGTATCTAAATACGGCATAGAGCCCGAAATGCTTATCGCAACGGGCGGAGGTGCCAACTCTGATATCTGGCTTCAGATAAAGGCGGACGTTCTCAATATTGCGGTTACTGCCCTTGAGGGTAAAGAGATAGGCGGTGCAGGTACTGCCTTCCTTGCAGGCAGAGCTATCGGACTTTACAAGGACAATTCAGCTATGATAAAGGTTAGAAAGGTATTCTACCCCGATGCTGAAAAACACGAATACTACGCCAAAGAGTTCAAAAAATACAGAAAGATTTACGGCGCAGTTAAGGAGGCAACAGATGATGAATAACGGTTACGTTGGGCAGAGCGCCCAGATAAGCGGAGTCGAAGAGGTGGTGCTTGCAAAGGGGCGTGGAAAGGGAATGACTCTTTTGCAGGTCAGAAACGGCAAGGGACTTGAATTCACTCTCTGCGCTGACAGAGCTATGGATATTTCAAGGGCTTCTCTCGACGGAGTCAACCTCGGTTGGTTTGCCTCCTGCGGATACGTTTCACCCGTCTATTACGACGACAGGGGAGAGGGCTTTTTAAAGTCCTTTACCGGAGGCTTTCTTACTACCTGCGGTCTTACCGCAGTTGGTAATCCCTGCAGGGACGACGGTGAAGATTTGCCTCTCCACGGAACGATTTCCAATATCCCCTGCGAAAACTATTCATATTATGAAACCGACGACGAAATCGTTATAGACGCTACCGTAAGAGACGCCGTTGTCTTTGGCAACAGACTTTTATTTATCAGAAGATTTACTGCATCGAAAAACGAAAACACCCTTAAAATTCAGGATTGCATAAAGAATATCGGAGTCAAGGATACTCCTTGTATGCTTCTTTACCATTTCAATATGGGCTACCCCTTGCTTTCCGAGAACGCCAGAGTGGTTATTCCGTCCAACTCGGTCAAGCCGAGAACAGAGCACGCCGCAGGCGATATTGATAATCGTCTCAAAATGGAGGTGCCTCAGGCGGATTACGAGGAAATGTGCTACTTCTACGACGTAAAGGAGAAGGACGGCAAAGCAAGCGTGGGAATATTCAATTCCGACGTAAACAAAGGTCTTAAAATGACCTACGACAAGAGCACTCTTGATAATTTCACCGAGTGGAAGATGATGGGATGCGGGGAATACGTTCTCGGACTTGAGCCTGCCAACTGTACTCCCGACGGACGTGCAGTTATGCGTGAGGAAGGAACGCTCAAATTTATCGCTCCCGGCGGTGAATACAAAACGACGATTGAAATAGAGTTCGTAGATTGTGAGGACAAAATCAAATGCTTGTAAACTTAAAAACCATTCTTAAATACGCAGAGGCAAAGAACTGCGCTCTCGGTACCTTCAACGGACCGAACTTCGAGAGCATAAAGGCGGTTATAAACGCCGCCGAGGAGCTTAATCAGCCCGTAATCATCACCCACGCTCAGCTTCACGAGGATTGGGGACTTTGCAAAATGGACGAAATAGCACCCATTATGCTCTTTATGGCTGAAAAGGCAAGCGTTCCCGTTTGCGTTCACCTCGACCACGGAACAGACCTCGGATATATCAACCGCGGTCTTGAGCTCGGCTTTACCTCCGTAATGTACGACGGCTCTCACGGTACTCTTGAGGAGAACGCCGCTAACACCTCAATCGTAGTTGAGGCGGCGGCAAAATACGGCGCTTCCGTTGAGGCAGAGGTAGGCTCTATGGGAGCAAGAGATCTGGGCAAGGGCAACGGCGGTGACGGAAGTATTTACACCGACCCTGTGGTAGCAAAGAAATTCGTTGAAGATACTGGAGTGGATGCACTTGCCTGCGCCTTCGGCACTGTTCACGGACTCTACTTAAAGGAGCCCAAGCTGGACTTTGACCTCGTTCGCAGAATAAGAGAGACTATAAGCGTTCCCATCGTTATGCACGGCGGAAGCGGAGTCAGCGAGGAGGATTACGAAAAGGTAATCGAAGCAGGCGTCAGAAAAATCAACTACTACACCTATATGGGCAAGGCAGGCGCAAACGCCGTTATGGGAATGAAGGACAAAACTTATTTTCACGATATGGCTCTTGCCGCCGAAAAGGCAATGAAGGAAGACATCAAGAAGGCTATCACAATCTTCAGCAGGCTTGAAAGAGACAAATCCTTCTGTAAGTATTATAACTAAAATAACGAGGAGACGAAAAAACTGTAAGAGTTTTTGCGTCTCCTCTTTTTCTGTTGACTTTTATCATTAAATAATGTAAAATAATAATATAAAGATAAAGGCGAGGAATAATATGAAACGAAAAGTAAATATAAAAAGTAAACAAATGACCGACAAGAAGCAAATAAAGCTCTATTTGCTCTACCTTTTCAGCCTTTTTGAGAAGCTTGGTCAGGAGGTCGACTTCGATACCTTGAGCGAGGTAATCGCCTGGGAGGGCGCAGTAAATCACTTTGACTTTTCCGAGACCTTCGGTGATCTTCTTGAGGCTGACTCCATAACCCCCTACGATACTCCCGAGGGCAGAGAGTGCTACGTTATCAGCGACAAGGGTACGATAATTATTGACAATATGGCGGACGTGCTTCTTGCGGAGGTCAGGGATAACGCTATGCGCGCCCTGATGCGCTTCATATCCTATAAGAAGGACGGCTCCGTGTATGTCAACAAAATCGTTGAGGACGGCAAAGGATGGCGTATTAAATGCGCACTGGCTGCAAAGGACAAGAATGTCGTAAGTGTGGAGATATATTCGGATAACAGACAGTATCTTGAGAAAATCAGCATAAATTTCTCTAAAAACGCAGAGAAGATTATCAGCAGCGTTGTGGGCGTAGTTTCGGGTGATATCAATTTTTTATTGTAACGGCAAAGCACTCTGCGGCAAGCCTTGCGGCTTTCAGTGCTTCACTTAGCGTGTTACCGCAGCTGCCTATTTCAAGCAGAATACTGCCTTCAAGCAAATCAAGATTATATTTTGAATGTCTCAGGTATATAGGTCTTGAAAGTGATGGATATTTTTCGTCCATCACTTTTTTATATTTTAGACTCAGTGACAGATTTTTCTCCCAAAGGTCGTATTTTACCCCCTGACCCTCACAACCTGCTACCATCATAACTTGGGCACAGCCGTTAATGCTATTGGCAGAGGTTTTTATTTTCGCGTTTTCGTTTGTCGTCAGGGAATCCCTGTGAATATCTATTACGTATTTTATAGAAGGGAATTTTAAAAGATACTCCTTTATGCTCTCCCTTGAATTTTTATAGGAAGAGTTATAATCGTCCTTGTCGTGAAGTCTCCTGCATTGAATCGACTGTATCCCGTGGTCTGCCAGGGCCCTGCAAAATTCCTCGCCTACCGCTATCATATTCTTCTCGGTGTCTTCGTTCCTCGTGTCGCTTTCGCTTGTGTAATAGCCGTATCTGCCGTCGGCGTCAGGGAAGGGGAAGGACTCACTTTCATCGGCGTAGCACTCGGTTGCGTGGGTATGTACAATCAGAACGGATATTTCGTTCTGATTTATTTCAGGCAGGGTGTATGACAACAGCTCCTCCTCGTCTATTTGGACGCTTGTGCTGTTTAATACGTTGTATTCCTTTGACATATTCATTGCTATTATCGGCAGGGCACCGTCGGGGATTTCAATTACCGAAGAAAGCGACTCGGTAGGGAGAAGCGCTCTGTCCTCAAGCTTGTCACTCCACGTTATATTTTCCTTGCTCTTGTCAAGACTATTGCCGAGAACGGTTATGTTTGCCAATAACAGAATAAAAACGAAAAGAGGCAAAATAAGATAAAAGCATATAAATCTTTTGAGGGAATATATTACGTTTTTCAAGTGCTCCTCCTTAACAACAAACCGACAGCATCTCTTCGTAGCTTAGCCCTTTGTGAAACGCCGTGTTGATTCCATGACCTATTATTTTCGAGACGGCGGTAACGATTTTGTCGCAATCCTTAGGTGTTACCAGCATATTTTCGTATTCTCTCAGGTCAAACTCCTCCCGTGATTTATTTGCGAAGTTTTCACTTATAGTAATTGCATCTACCACCGTAGGCACGCCTACCGATATGACGGGTACGCCAATGCTTTCGAGAGAGAGAGGCTCCCTTGCGTTTCCTATGCCCGACCCTGGCGTTATCCCAACGTTACTCACCTGCACGGTAGTGCCGAGCCGTCTTATGTCGCTCGCTGCTAAAGCGTCGATTGCAATAACTATATCCGGCTTGACTGCGTCTGCCGTGCTACGCACTATTTCAAGGGTCTCAACGCCCGTTTGACTTAAAACACCGGGCGAGATCCCCGATACATTAATATTGCCTATCGCCTTGAATAATTCGGGTGACGCTGCTTGCAGATGCCTTGTTATTATCGTATGCGTCAGTGCCTTAGGGCCCAAAGCATCTGCGGTTATGGTTATATTACCAAGACCAACTACTAAAATATTGCGGTGCTTATTGCCTCCAATGGCATTTTTAAGGGTTCGTGCGAAAACTCTTGTCGCCGACACAAAGCGGTTTATAGTGTCGTCCCATATTTTACCTATTTCTATAGTGTCATATATCCCAATGGGCTTTCCCGTGGCTTCGCTTGCCTTTTTTGTCAGGATTTCTATTTCGGTGATTTTGAATCCGCTGTCCCGAAATTCCTTTACTATTATCCCGTCATCAAACGATTTGTTGGCTTTGATTGCAAATTCTCTTGCTTCAAGTGCAAGGTCGGTTCTTGATGTAAACATATTAAAAATCCTTTTTTAAGCTTATTTTATATTATAATACCCCATTATATCCGTCGAAAACATAAAAAAAATAGTAAAAAATTTCAAAAAGTTGAAAAATAGTACTTGCATTATTTGAAGTTTTGTGGTATGATTTGTACTTGAATAGGACAGTATGCAATAAGATTACTTATTGCGCTAATAAGGAGGTGTATTTGGAATGCCAAATATCAAGTCAGCTAAGAAGCGTGTTCTCGTTACCGAGAAGAAGACACTTCAGAACCAAATGTATGTATCAGCAATGAAGACTGCTATTAAGAAGTACGAAAAGGCTCTTGAAGCAGGAGACAAGGAGGTTGCAATCGCAACCTACAAGGATGCTGTCAAGATGATTGACACAGCGGTTGCTAAGGGACACATGCATAAGAACACTGCTGCAAGAAAGAAGAGTGCTTTCACCAAGAAGCTCAATTCTATCAACGCGTAGTTCTTAACGGACACTAAGACCGCTATCCTTACGGGTGGCGGTCTTTTGTTTGACCTCTTTGAGCCTTGAAAAAACTTTGAAAAAACTTTTAAAAAAGTTTAAAAAGGTATTGACAAAGAGTGAAAGGTGTGATATACTAACAAGGCTGTCGCGAGGGCGAGAGCGAGTGGACATTGAAAATTAAACAACGAGACATGTACAAAGTAAGGTTGAAAAACTGAACAAAGTAAAAGGTCTTGA
>JAZSLY010000038.1:0-8453 GCA_045535585.1 Eubacteriales bacterium | reverse complement strand
AACTTTCTGTTCACAACAGAAGATATAATAACTTTCCTATGCGTCCTCTTAATTGGAAATCTCCTGTCGATTATATCAATGCCTTTTTATCTAATGGTGAAGTTTTCTAAATTTGTAACACATCATTGACAAACCTACAATACAAAATTAAAAAGAAGATTTATAATATTTATACATAAATCTTAAGGAGCGTATTATGAAAAAATTACATTTGGTTTGCGGTGCTCATCTTGACCCTGTATGGCTTTGGGATTGGCAGGAGGGTGTGGCAACCGCACTTTCTACCTTCAGGGTAGCAGCTGATTTTTGTGACGAGTACGATGGATACGTTTTTTGCCATAACGAAGCATTGTTATATCAATGGGTAGAGGAATACGAGCCTGACCTTTTCCTTCGCATACAAAAGCTTGTTCAAGAGAAAAAGTGGCATATTATGGGCGGATGGTATATTCAGCCTGATTGTATTCATTTAAGCGGTGAAAGCTTTATTCGCCAAATTAGAAGAGGACGAAAATATTTTTTAGAAAAGTTTAATTCTGCCCCAACTACTGCAGTTAATTTTGACCCATTCGGTCATTCTCGTGGACTCGTTCAAATTTTGAAAAAGTGTGGTTACGACTCGTATTTGTTTATGCGCCCCGACGATATGACTCCGGGTCCGTTTATCTGGAAGGGTTATGACTCAAGTGAGATAATTGGCTTTAAGCTTTTTGGCGCATATTCAAATCCTTTTGGTGATGCTCACAAAAAAATTAACGAGTTTCTTGAAACGCATAATGATTTTGAGAATGCGCTTCTTGTTTGGGGTGTTGGTAATCACGGTGGAGGTGCTTCACGCGTTGACCTTAAAAATATCGATGAAATTATGAAGCGTGAAAAAAATGAAACGGAAATTGTTCACTCAACGCCGGAAGATTATTTTTCTTCTCTAAAAAAGGACGGCTTGAGAGTGGTTGATAAATCCCTGAAGCACTCGATGAGAGGCTGTTATACCACAATGGTCAGAATCAAAAATGAGCACAGGACGTTGGAAGGCTTGCTCACAAGGGCCGAAAAGATGCTCGTGCATAGCGGAGTGGCTTACGACGAGGCACTTTTGCAAAAGGCGGAGGACGCGCTCTTGCTCAACGAATTTCACGACATTCTACCCGGAACGATGATTAAGAAGGCGGAGGGGGATGCACTGCATAGCTTCGGATTTGCCCGTGAAATTGTAGAACACCTGTCGGCGAAGGCTTTCTTTGCGCTCTCATCGGGACAGAAAAAGGCACGCGACGGAGAAATACCCATAATGGTGTATAATCCGCATCCATATCCTATTGAAACCGACGTGGAAGTTGAGTTCCAGCCTGCAAACCAAAATCGTAGTATGGATGAAATCACAGTTACGACGGTTTTTGATGAAAAAGGTAATGTGATTCCATCACAGAACATTAAAGAGGCGTCAACGATAAATATCGACTGGCGTAAAAAGGTTGTCTTCAGGGCTGAGCTTGCACCAATGTCTATGAACCGATTTGATGCAAGGCTTGAGGTCTTGAAAGGCTTTGACAGAACGAAGTGCTTTGCTCTTACTATTGACAAGCACGATGAGACCGACGACGAAATTCTGTTTTCCAACCCTCGCGTTGATTTTGCAATCAGTAAAAAGACGGGACTTATAAAGCGATATATCGTTGACGGAGTACCAATGCTTGAAAACAACGCCTGCAGGATTGGCGTTTTTGCCGACAATTCTGACCCTTGGGGAATGCTGACCGATAATTATAACAAAAATATTGGTTATTTTGAGCTTCTTGACGATAGCAAGACAGGTGAGTTTTTAGGATTCACGACAGAAAACCTGCACAACGTCAGAGTGATAGAAAACGGCGCAATTCGTATGGTTGTTGAGGCGGTATTCAGCTATAAGGAATCCTTTGCCGTAGTGAAATACACCTTGTCCAAGGGAGATGCCTTTGTGGACGTTGACGTTGATTTTTATACGTCAACCGTTGATTGTATGTTCAAGCTGATTTTGCCGACACCCTTTGAAAACGGACGCTTTTTAGCCCAAAGCGCCTTTGGTGTTGAAGAAAACGAGAAGAATGGAAAGGAGGACACATACCAAAAGTGGTGTGGGATTGTAGAAGACAAAATAGGTTTGTGCGCATTGTCAAAGGGTTCTGGTGGCGTTGATGCAAGAGGTGGTGAAATCAGACTCTCTCTTCTTCGCACTCCTATGTATAGTAATCACCCGATTGACGACGTTCCGCTGGCTCCCGTGGACAGATTTGGAGACAGAATAGATCTTGGCGAGCGCCATATTTCTATAAGACTTTTACCTTACGGCGACGACGTTGATTTCAGGGCGGAGCAATATATCGAGCCTCTTTACACCCTGTCGTTTTTCCCTTCGGGAAACGGCGAAAAGCCCTCGGATATAATTTCAATTTCCGACAGACGAGTTCTCCTTTCAACCATGAGAAGAGAAAGAGAAGGTATCGTTTTCAGGCTATATCACGCAGGAGAAGGTGAAATTCAAACCGACGTTAATGTTTTTGGGAGAATATATAAAATCGCATTTTCCACTTATGAGGTTAAAACCTTTATATATAAGGATAATGATATTAACGAATGCAGCATGATATAAATAACGGGGACTGTATCAACAGTCCCCGTTATTCATTTTCTTCTGAACCACAAAACCTTTTCGATAGGGCAGGCGAGAGTATACTTTTCACCGCCTTGATAGACGTTACCCGCGTTATCCGTCCACTCACCTATAGGAAAAATTACTTCTCTCTCGTAGGTCTTCGGCGTTACGACGGGGGCAACCAAAATGTCCTCTCCGAGCAGAAATTCATCAATAATCCTCTCAAAGCCCATATGAGGCGAATCATATTCAAGGTTTCTGATTATTGGCTCACCGCTTACTTCCGATTTTCTTACAAGACTAATGATTTCATCGGAAAGCTCGCAGTGGATGCGATTGGCTTCCTTTATTAAACCAAGTGACTTCTTTGAGAGAACACGCCAAGGTGCCCAGGAAAATTGCATCATAGGGCAGAAGGCTGACACCTGTGCCATTCTCACAAATAATTCTTCGTCAATTTCAAAATCGGGGTTGGCTGAATCTACCCATTGTCCGCCGCCAATCATATCGGGACAAATAAAAGGAGTACCCAAAAGACCCTGAAGGATAGAGCAGGGTATAAGCTGATTTATTCCGTCTCCTGTCCAGGAGTGGTGCTTGTCGCAAAGTCGCTGAATACAGTTTTTTCCACCGCCCTTGTAGGTGTCCTTGTATTCGTGAAGCGTGTATCTTCGTCCGAATTCATTCCAGGCAATGTTCATTGCGTGGGCATCGTGGTCGGGGCGAGGTGTTCCGTTTATCATGTTATTAGGATGGTACATATTAGGTATGCCACCATCAAATTTAAATCCGTCGATGCCATAATTTTTTATTAGTGCTTGCAATTGCTCGTCAAGAAAAGCTCTGTCACATTCCTTCCTCATATCAAGGATTGCAGAATAGCCGTTCCACCAATGGAAAAGTCCAACGTTACCTTCGTTGTTTCTTAAAAATAGCTTGTCAGCGTCCTTGTGGGCGGTGGGAAGAAAGGCTCTGGAGTGTTCTATGAAAAACCGACCGTCTGCACAAACCAGAGGAACTACCCATAGCATAACCTTAAAGCCCATTTCGTGAAGCTTGTCAACCATTTCCTTGGGGCTTGGAAATTTGTATTTATCAAACTCCCACTCTCCGTATCTGCCGTGCCAACCCTCGTCGATGATAAGTATTCCTGGTGTAAAGCCGTTGTCAAGGATGCTTTGGGCGTAGTTCAGCACGCCGTCCTGCGTTGGTGAATAGATAAATTCCATCCAAGTGTTGTATTGAGCAGTTTTAAAGAAAATGTCTGGTAATTGCTTTTTGTCGAAAGGGAAGTGACGTCTCATTGCACAAAGGTATGCGTCTTTGAGAGTTTTGCCAGCCTCAACTACCTGAATATTCTCGCCTTCAAGGGTCATAACTCCATTTTTGATTGTTACCTTAAACGGATATTCACTCCATACGTATCTGCCTTTATTTGAAAGAAATAATGGCATAGTCTGATTACGGCAACCCTCTCTGTAATCCTCTTCGTAGTCGGAGTCTTTGCCATAGGGGTTGTTGATACCGTTGGTTGACGTACCTCCCCAGAAATATTCACCGTCATAAAATTTAATTGTTGTAATCATAGAATTACCTCTTAGTTGACTTTTGTTTCTATATATGCTATTATAATATAAAGAAATAAATAGTAAATATTAAATTAGCCATAAAATTTTAGAAATCGGACATACTTATGAATACTTTCAATCTAATCAAGTACTATCGGCTTCAAAAGCAAAAGGGCGAGAGCTTCGTTGGGCATACTCACAGTGACTTTGAAATGAATATTGTTTTTAGCGGTTGCCTTGAAGTTACCTGTGACGATGAAATCTTCAATCTCTGCGATGGGGACATTTTGATTATAAATGCAAAAAAGTTTCACCGAAATAGAGTGATATCAGACGGGATTACCGACTTCATTTCGTTACATTTCTTTTGTGAGAATATGGACGAAAAAATTGGAGGCAGTCCTTGTAGATTATCCGAGAAGGATATCCGTCTTGTTGAGATGATAGACAGTGATATTTCTGAAAGCCAACGGTTTGAGACGTATACCGAGTGTTTATTAGAGTCCTTAATATTACGTTTACCAAATAAACAAGCAGGAGGCACCCAGTCTACTTCGCCAAGCGCCGAGCTTTATCGTAAGGCGGTTAACACAATGAAAGGGTGTATTGACCGTTCACTTACCGTAAGAGAGCTATCAAAAGCCTGCGGCGTGTGTATGACGACTTTGAAGAATGCCTTTTTTGAGTGCGCCGGAATGGGTGTGATGAGCTATTTCATGAATATGAAGTTAGCCGAGGCAACAAAAATGCTTCAGGACGGCAAAGAAGTTGGGGAAACTGCACTTGCTCTTGGATTTTCATCGCCATCATACTTTTCACAATGCTATAAAAAGAAATACGGAGCGTCACCTAAAAAGTTCTTTACAAAAGTAAATGAATAAAAGAACACCGATTTGCACTAAATGCAAATCGGTGTTCTTTTAATATATGTATTCGGTAAACATCGTAACCATATCGTAAATGGGTGAATACTTGTTTTCGCCGTAGCCCGTTACCGCAATATAGGTTCTGTTGTTCTTTTCGGCAAAGCTTGCAAGACAATGGTGAGATTGATAGGTATATCCGGTTTTTCCGCCGAGAATTGTCATACCTTCGATGTGGTCAGAGGCAACCTTGTTGAACATCGTGCTGTAAAACTCAATTCCGTCAGGGTGTTGCTTCGTTTTGGTAGTAACGTATTTGTAGGTGGAAAGAATTTTACGGCAAAGGTCATTGTGGATAGCATAGTCCAAAATTAATCCCATATCATATGCGGTGGTGTA
Source organism: Eubacteriales bacterium (assembly GCA_045535585.1). Lineage (GTDB taxonomy): Bacteria > Bacillota > Clostridia > Oscillospirales > SIG627 > RGIG6353. The sequence goes on along the minus strand of JAZSLY010000038.1, from coordinate 2,988 downwards.
ATGGTTCTCGTCGTGAAGTCCGCTTGTGTTGACAAAATTGGTATCAATCAACCCAAGCTCCTCTGCTTTTTCGTTCATAAGCTCTACAAAGGCTTCTTCACTGCCACAGATATATTGGGCAACCGCCATAGTAGCGTCAGCTCCTGAAGGGAGAACAATTCCGTAAAGCAGGTCGATTATAGGTACTGTTTCACCCGATGAAAGACCCGTAACGGTGGCGTTTTCAAGGTAGAGAGGATTTATAATTTCAAAGGTCATCTGTATCGGCACCGTAAGGTCGGTCAGGTGTTCTACTGCCACTATGAGCGTCATAATTTTGGTCATAGATGCAGGGTACATTCGTTCCTTAGAGTGCTTGCCTGCAATTACCTCGCGGGTGTCAACGCAATAGAGAATACCGTATTTGCTGTTGATCTTATCATTCATAGCAATAGTAGCATCGGTATAATCGAGAGATGTGACGCTATACTCGGGCGCTTCAACAATTACTTCCTCTGCGTTTTCTTCACTGGGTAGAAGAAGCTCGTAGTTCTCCACGACCTTTATGTCGTCGGGAACGTTTCGCTTATCGGGAAAAATAAAGTTGAAAGCGGCAGAAATTCCTTTTATCAAAAAATAAATGAGAAAGAATAAAATTGCTGTTGCAACGATAAGGAAGAATAGCCTGTCGTATCTGAATTTTCTCTTATTTGTACTCATTGTTTTCTCCGAAATATAATGTTAAGCTTTTCTTTTAATAAGCAATTATATACGACCATGCTCAGAAATACCAATCCAAGATAGCCGAGGTAGGTGTAGACGTGTTCTACAAGCGATTTGAACCCGAGAGTGCTTGCGATTACAGAGACAAGCGAGACGAGAGACGCTAAGAACACACGGGACATACGTCGCTGTGGGTATGAAATTTTATGCCAGTCAACGATGGGGAGAAGTGACGAAACCGATGCTCCAAACATCGCAAGAAGGAGCAAAACTGCATAGACGTAATAGAAGGGGAGGGATACCTGTCGCGCTGCCGAAAGCATAGGCGGGTCTGCCTTGTGGATTTCGGGAGAAAGCGTCGGAATAATAATGGAAACTCCCAAAATAAGTATAAAAAAGAAGCTTAAAATGATAGCAGGCGAAAAGGAGCGTTTTCTTTTCATACTGCGTGCAAGGGATACGTATACTCCAATTCCTGCGAGGAAGTTATACGAAGCGTATAAAATTGAAGATAAGAGCCAACTGTCGCTTGTGGTGCCGACAGAATTCGTAGGTATTGGCGCCGTGAAAAGCGAGTTTATTGCAATAAGGATAACACCTAAAAGCATCAAGGGAATAGCCACCGAGAAGAAGGTCGCAATTGACTTGACTCCGAGAATGGAAAAGGCTGTGACCAGAACACAGAAAAATAGTGGCACAATAATACTTTCAAAATTCAAAAGGTCACGAAGTATTGACACAAAGCCCGCCGTCATAATAACGTAGATTGATGCGTAGGTTAAAAACTCAAATCCAATAATGAGCGCCTTTACTACTTTATTATTTTCGCAGGAAACGATACCATCAAAGGTGTATGCGTTGTGTCTGATGGAATAACTCATAACTACATAGGCAAGTGCATAAAGCAATAGCGCCGAAACGAGAAAACCAAATATGCCGACAACTCCGAAACGGGAAAAGAACTGATATATTTCAGCACCAGATATAAATCCTGCGCCTATAACTGCTCCCGTTATAGCAAAAGCGTATTTTATCACGTCTATTTGTTCTCCTTGGCGTAGGCTTCTCTTACTGCGATAGCAAGCTGGTCAGGGCAGGAGGTGTCCTTGAAACCGCATCTGATGCCCTTTACCTTTTTTTCAACTTCATCGACGGTAAGCCCGTCAACAAGAGATGCCACCGCCTTCAAATTTCCGTTGCAACCGCCGATAAACTCAACGTTGCGAACTATATTTCCGTCAAGCTCAAAGGTAATTTGCCTTGAACAAGTTTTTTTGGTTACGTAAGTATGTTTCATATTGTACCTCCAACTCTTTTATGATATCATACGAGACGGGAAAAGTCAACAGATTTCAATCTCCTTGGCAAGACAGAAGGAGTAGATAACCGTTTTGGCAACCTTGCAGTTTTCTATCTCTTCAATTGCCTTTTTGTACTGTAAAAGCTGACTCGCGTGCCTGTCCTTTAAAATCTTTTCGCCGTCCTTTTCTCCAACGCTATCGGTTTTGAAGTCAAGGAGTGTCACGGTACCGTCGGCGTTGAAGAAATAAAGGTCCACGACGCCTTGGACGAGCGTATTCGCGCCCGTGGCATCAAGCGCCTTTTTCTTTTCCTCGTCGTTATATAAGATAGACGAGGGCAGGGAAATGGTGAATCTTTTTTCCCTTTCAATTCTATTTGATGACGAAAGCTCTTTGAAAATTTTCGATTTGAAAAATTTGGCAAGGTTTGGGTGATTAAGTGCTTCAAACTGTTCGTCCGTTATAAAGCCGTACTTTTTCAGCCTTTCTGCTTCCCACGGAGTTCCACGCTTAATGCATTCACCAAAATCGCAAAATTGCATAAAGGTATGCATTGCGGTACCCTTAAAAGCACCATCATTTTCAACGCTACCCGAACAAAACTTGGGTGCTTTCTTCGGCTTGACAACAGAGGCGACGGACGAGTCATTGATGACGCCGTCCTTCAAGCTTGTAACGGCAATTTTATAAGGCGTGTTATCGGTGGAAGGCATTGCTTTCATAGAAAAGTCAACGTCTTCTTTGCGTATCTTGAGGGATTTAGTATCTAAACTCTTCGGTGCAGCAGGCATTACCTCGTCGCAGGGCGTGTATTCCTCAAAATATCTTGCAGTCAGCTCGTCACCTTCAATGGAGACGTTATCGCCCTCGGAAGAATTCAAAAGGGCTGAAAAGGTGGGATTTGATGCGAGACCGACCGCTATTATTTTGAAGATAGAATCTGCATTCTTGATAGAATAAGCCATCGTTTTCCTTGAAAGAGATG
>JAZSLY010000187.1:0-11876 GCA_045535585.1 Eubacteriales bacterium | reverse complement strand
AACTTTCTGTTCACAACAGAAGATATAATAACTTTCCTATGCGTCCTCTTAATTGGAAATCTCCTGTCGATTATATCAATGCCTTTTTATCTAATGGTGAAGTTTTCTAAATTTGTAACACATCATTGACAAACCTACAATTATACGACAATGCTGAAAAAATGCGAAAAAATTTATAATGTAATGCTGAGTGTTTTTTGTAAAATTTGCCCTTTGTGAATATTTGTGAATATATTTATATTTATGCCATTTCAAAACAAATAGATTTTATAGTTCACAAAAATGTCGCAACTAATCCTTCTACCCTATCAAAACACAATATATGCTTTCAGCTAAAGTGAAAATAATGTGTTCAGTGAAGAGGTTTTACAGTGTGAAAGGCTTATACTACAAGGAGTTATGTTCTTTCAATATGCTATTAAATCCTCTGATGCATTGAGATAATGGGACTGATAGGTGCCGGTAACAAACCCAGATGCCCATATGACCATTGCATGTGCTGTTACAGTTGAAGAGGCTATGAAATAATAGGAAATGTTAAAATTGTCCTGACCACAAAAGGAAATGAAATTTTATAGTTTCCCAAAAGGAATAGGGACTGTAGCCAAATTCGCAATATACACAAATTATGGACCGTCGGAGCGTTGATCCTACAATTTATTTATCATTTTTACACAAAAACACCTATGATAGCGAAATAGCTTATCATAGGTGTTTTTTTAGTTCAAAAATCCGTTTTCGTATGTTTTTATAGAGCAGTCAAGTAAAGTGGCGTCCTCTTTGTCGTGGGTGATGAGAAGGAGTGTTTTCCCTTCCGTGTATTCGTTGATGACCTCGGCGCACCCTTTTTTCGTGTCGCCGTCAAGACCCGTGAAGCACTCGTCAAGGAGAACGACCTCCCCGTCGAAAAGAAGCGCACGGGCGAGAGCCACACGCCGTCTCATTCCGCCCGAAAGCTCACGGGGGAGCATATCAAGAGTGTTGTCAAGCCCAAGCTTTATAAGAAGCTCTTTTGCCTCGGCTTCCTTGCCCTCGGCTACCGCCGTCACGTTGTCGAGCACCGTGGCGTTTGGGAACAGGCGGTCCTCCTGAAACATCAGGGCGACCCTGCCACCTACGGTACATTCACCGCCAAAGCTCTTTTCAAGTCCTGCTATAATTCTGAAAAGAGTGGTCTTTCCACTACCCGACGGGGATATGAGGGCAAGCCTCTCCCCTGCGCCTATTGATAAATCAAGGTTGCGTATGACCGTTTTTTTACCGAAGCTTTTCGTAATTTTTTTAAGCTCTACCATTGTCTGCACCTCCCATAGTTCGTGATGACACCGCCACCACCAAGCCCTCTAAAATAACGCTTATTACCACGGTTACCACGGTATAGGCAAAGAGAGTGGGTGTTTCAAGATAGATCTGGGACTCGGAGAGCATATTTCCAAGAGTGCCCACGGGACTGCAAAGCACCTCGGCGGCAATTCCTGCCTTCCAGGAAAGAGCCACGGCGCTCTGGAGAGCAGAAAGAACGTAGGGCATAAGGCTGTGCCTATAAAGGAGACGAAAGCTTTTGCTAAACGGGAGACGGTAGACTTTTATCACCTCAAGAAGCTCTCGGTCAATGCTTTCAAGTCCCTTCAGGACGTTGGAGGAAACGATGGGAACGACCATCATAAGAGATATGTAGAAGGGTATCTTGTCCCTGCCTATCCAGATGAGAAACAAAATAATGAAGGACACTATGGGTGTGGATTTCACAAGGGACATTACGGGTGAAAAAAGATGCTTCAAAATTTCGGAGAAATAGGACAGCACCGCAATTAGTGCGCCCACGAGAATTCCCGAGAGAGCGCCGAGAAAAATTCTTTTCACCGAGTTAAGACAGATTGCCCAGAACGCCCCCTCTCCCAAGAGAGAAAATAGCACCTCTGCCGTTTCAACGGGAGTGGGCAGAACGAGTGAAAGATTCACCCGTCTTGCCACTATATGCCACAAGGCAATCCAAAAAAGGATTGCCAGAGTGGTATATATTATTTTTTTCGTTCTTTTATTTGTTTTCATAGTAGAAATCGTCGGACGGGAGCTTGCCGCCTACGGACGCAGGGTTGGCTTCGTAAAGCACTCCGAGGAAGCCCGAGAGCTTTTCCTTCATTCCGCTTTCAGAATCTATATAAACTATATTACAGTTGGGGAGTGCACGGCGTGCTATCTCCTCGCTTACAACGATGCCTGCCTCAACTATTGCGGCAGGTGCGCCCTCGTCGGTGGCGGCAAATTCAACTGATGCCTTGTATTCCTCAAGGAAATGGCGTACTGTGTCGGGATAAGCCTTTGCAAATTCATCTCTTACAACGAGACAGCCCTGAACGAGAGCCGAGCCGTCGGAAACCTTGTTGTATTCCTCGGTAAGATTTATCTTTACCTCAACGGCAGAATTCTTCATAACGGTGGTGCTGACGTTGGGCTCGGGGAGCATACCAATCTTTACGTCACCGCTTATCATACGGGTGGCAAGCTCTGCGTGGTCGGTGTAATATTCTATGGTAACGTCACGGTCGGGGTCAATTCCGTTTTTCGAGAGCACGTAACGGAGAATATACTCGGGGGTAGACGCCTGACCCGTTGCGCCTATGGTCTTTCCTCTCAAATCCTCGAGAGAATTTACCGTGCCGTCGGAGTTGAGAATATAGAGAACGCCAAGAGTATTGAGTGCGATAACCTTGATTTCGCCCTCGGTCTTATTGTAAAGAGTAGATGCAAGGTTTGTGGGAACTGCCGCTATATCCACAGTCTTTGAAATGAGGGCAGAGGTAACGTCGGTGGGGTTGGAGGTGAGGGTGAAGGTGTACTTTTCATCCCCGTCCTTCATAAGCTTTGCCATTCCCATACCCGTGGGACCCTTGAGGGACATTACTCTGGTGTTTTCGGCAAGCTTCTCTTCCTCGGGAAGCTCTTCGACCTTGTCTTCAATATTTTCTTCCTCGTCAACGATAGTGGCGGTGCAAGCTGTGAAAAGCGCCGTCATCATCAGAAGCGACAAAATAAGTGCCAATACTTTTGTGATCTTCATAAGTTTACCTCACTGTAATATTATTATTTTTTTGCCGTTTTTGGCTATATACCCCTTTTCCTCAAGGGAGGTCAGGGCGCGGTAGAGGCTTGCTCTGCCGATATCCAGAGTGCCTGACACCCGTGACATCGCCCCCGTCACCTCTCCCCTCTCGTTTGCCGAGTGCTTGAGGTATTCCCACAGCTTTTCCTCGGCATCTGCGCAGGTATAGTAATCTATTCGGCGGTTAAGATATCTCACCTTTTCACAAAGGAGCGCCACAAGCGCCGAGGAAAAGTCGGGACACCCCTTGATAAGAGCCGTCACGAAGTCCTCCCCGAACAAAAGGAGATGACATTCTCCCTTCGCCACAACCGAGGAGATATATTCCCTCTTTTCAGCAAAAAGCCCTGCAAGTCCGAATACGGCGTTTTCACCGACAGTCTTTAAATATACCCGTTTGCCGCCCGAGTGCTTAACGATATCCGCCCTGCCCGAGAGAAGCACGCCCACCTCTCCCTGCGTATCGTAGCTCTCACCTGCCGAGAGATGCATCTCCCGCGGTGGAAACTCACGAACGAAGCGCTCCAGCCCCTCTGCCTTTTGGAAAAGAGAGACCTTTTTTAAAGCCCTACAAACATCCCCTGCAAGCATTTCTGCCTCCTTATAAAAAAAGTGTATCATTTGAGACAGTTTGATTATACCATACCCTTTACCTTTTGTCAATATATTTCTATTCTTTTCCTCTGTCGGTTCTTATAAAGAATTTTAATATTCCCTTTTTATCGGCAGGTGAAAAGGGGTAGAGGAAATTGCGGTTTCGGGATTTATTGGAGCAAAGAACGAAAATGAAAAACGCCGTTGCCGAAATAAATCCCGCAAAGCCGAAGAGGGCAGTAGCGCCTATAAGGGTGATACGCCAGAACTTGAAGGCGTAGCCAAGCTCATAATTGGTGGGAATGAAATTTGCGATAGAGGAAATGGCAGAATAGAGGATAGTCTGGGGCACGAGAATTCCTGCCGTTACCGCAAAGTCACTAAGAAGGAGACCGCTAACCACGCTGAGTGAATTTGATATGGTGCTGGGGGTATTCAGGGAGGCAATTTTCAGGGCGTCTATCATTACCTCCACCAATATCAGCTGAAGCCACACGGGGAAGAACACCTCCGAGTCCACCAAAAGAAATTCAAGGCTTGGGGGAAGAAGCTCCGAATAGACGGTGGCAAGAAGCCAGAGGGGTGAGAGAAAGACCGAAACAAAGAGCATCGTTATGCGCAAAAGGCGAAGGTAGGAGGCAGTGAAGGGCGGAAAATAGTAGTCGTCGGTCTCCTCCATCATATCGTAGAGGGTGACGGGAAAGAAAATAGCGCTGGGAGAGGTGTCGCAAAGGAGGGCTATTTTTCCCTCCATCAGCATTGAGGCGGCGGTGTCGGGGCGCTCCACGTATCTGACCTTCGGGAAGGGGTTTATTTTTTCAAGCTTCGAGCGTGAAAAAATATTGTCGGTAAGGGTCTGCTGGGAAAGAGTAAGGGAGGGCACGTCAATGGAGCGAAGCCTTTTTCTCACCCTCTCTATCACCGATGACTCGCACTTGTCCCGCATATAAGCAAGGACTACTTTGGTATGGGTTTTCGAGCCCACGTCAAAGGCTTCAAAGGAGAGTAATTCTGACTTTATTCTTCGTCTTATGAGGGCGGTGTTGATAAAGACGCTCTCCCCGAAGCCGTCCCTTGGACCGCGCATGGTTTTATTTTTTTCAGGCTCCTCAATGGAACGGGAGGGGTACTCCTTAGTATCCATTATAAGCGCCGTGTCGTATCCGTCCACAAAGAGCACCGACATTGCGGACAGAAGGGCGAGAATTACCGCCGACATATCGGTTTCAAATTTTTTGTCGGTGAGTGGCACGCACCTTCCTGCAAGCTCCTGCATCGAGCCGTAGTCCTCACGGGAAAAGGAGAGGTTTTGCTCCACCTTCAATAATAGGTCTGAATTGGAAATGCCATTAAAAAAGGCGATGCACCCACGCCTTTTTCCGACCATAAAGCTGTCAAGCACAAGGTCGGCACAGCTTTCCTCGGGAAAGGACTCCCGCAGTCTTTTTATATTGTCGTCTATGTTAATTCCTACAAATTCAAGCATAAAAAATTCCTCCCGAACTATTTTGTCCGAGAGGTGAAAATATATGTATTATTTAAGTCTTGCGAAAAGACGGGGGAATGTGTCTGAATAAATGACGTTATCGTGATAGAGATAATTGTCGCCGTCAAAGAAAACCCTGCCCTGACGGAAGAGGTTTTCGTTTATATACGCCCGATTTCTTGAACGGTAGAGAACGAGGGTATCGTCCTTACCCCGTACCACGAAGGCGGTGGAGACGCCACTCGTTATATGGGCTTCAACGGTGGGAAGAATTTCACGGCGGGTACAGAATTCCACCCTTATATCCTTGCCCGACGAGTTTGCGAAAACGAGGAATTCATAATAGGCGGTGCTGTCCTCACAGCAGGAAAGCACGGTTATTTTATCCGCATCCACGAAGGAGAGCATTTCCTCAATTCTTTTTCTTGGGTAGCTCGTCATTGCAACGAAAAAGGCTTCGTCAACGGTGTCGATATTGTATTGCTTTAGGTAGTATTCAAGCTTGCCGAATTTGCCCGAGTCGGAGTCGGTCTGGTCAAGGATATACGCCTTTCCCTGATGGCGCAGAAGAGTAGTGTTGACTCCGCTATTTACAAAGGAATTTACAAGGTGGGCGTTATAGTCGGCACGGGTGGTGACGAAATTGAAGAGAGGAACAAAAACCGCCAGCACCGTCACGATGGCGGGCAGAAGAAAGCGCTTCTTCAAAAATGGAAGAAAAGCGAGAATTATAACTGTAATGAGGATAATTCCAAGGATAAGATAGTCGAAATTCAGGCTGGTCATAGGCGGAGAAATTCGGGCTAAAAGTGAGGTGATAAAAATGAGAAGCTTGCCAAGCAGGTCTGAAATGAGAGTAAAGGGAAACGCCAGAATGACCGACCCGAGAGAAGAAAGGGTTGCGGAGAAGAACAAAAATTGAAGATAATACTGGGCAAGGGCTACGGTGAGCAGATTGCCGAAGAGCGAGAAAAGTGAGATCTCATTGAAATAAAAGAGCACGAAAGGGGTCGTAAACACCATAGCCGAAAGGGTCATATATAGCGAAAACAGAATGCCCGTCAGAAAAGAGCGAAGGCGGGGATGCCTTGGCGGTGAGTATCCCTTATGCTCGTTTTTGATTATAATTCTTTTGAAATACTCGTCTCTGTCGGGCAGGAAAAAGACGATAATGCCAAGGGTGGACAAAAAGGAAAGCTGGAAGCTGATATTGAAAATAGACCAAGGGCTGATAAGCATTACCGCAAGTCCTGCAAAGGACAAAGAGGTGATGCCGTCCCTTTGCCGTCGGACGATGCGTGAGAAAAGTAGTATGAGAAGCATCTCGCCTGCACGGAAGAGAGAAAGAGAAAAGCCCGTTATGAGCATATATAGAAATATGAGAATAACCGAAAATAGCGACGCTATGCGGTGTGAAACTCTTACGGCATAGCAAATTGAAAGGAAGGACATTACGATTACCGAGAGGTGCAGACCCGATAGAGACAAAAGGTGAGACGTGCCCACCCGTCGAAACGCCTCCTCTATCTCGTCGCTAAGCTCGGTTCTGTCGCCAAGGAGCATTGCACCTCCAAGAGCAGAGGTGTCAGACTTTGAAACGGCGGAGGAAAGCGCCTGACGGATAGAATAAACCAATCTGCCGAAAATATCCGAGTCGTCCACGGGGTGAAATTCAAGCGTGGAGGGGTAGATGCGCAGAAAGCATTCGTTTCCCTTGTCGTATACCGAATTGCACCCTTCGCCTACGCCCGAAAAGGTTATGCGCCGTCCCAAGTCCATATCGGGTGCGCTCTCCTTTTTCGCCCTGATATAGACCTTGTGCTTTTCACCTTCCAGCTCATCTATTTCGGCGTCAACGATAAAAGAATAATAGCCGTTTCTCTCGCTCATTCCCACCACCTGACCCGACCCGCTGACGTATTGTCCGTCGAGGGATAAAATTCTGTCAAGCCTTGGCAGGTAGATATAAAGACAGAGCGCCGCGGCAACACTCAGGGCAAAGGTGAATATAACAAAGAAATTCAGCCTTCTGTCACGGAGAATAAGTCTTATTGTAACAAGGACTAAAAAGCCTATTCCAAAGAAGGCAAGAGCTATAAGGGGAAAGAGAGAGCCGAGTACAAGTGAAAGAAGAGATACGATGACAAAGCCGAGGAAAATGAAAAAGAGATACCTTTTACTCACTTTTGTCCTCTCGGCAAAGAGCGTAGTGAAGAATATCCCGATACTCTCCCTTGATAAGCGCCTCCCTCTTTCCCCTGCCCTCGCAGGTAAAGGAAAGCCTTTCAAGGAGTCTTATCGACGGAAGATTTTGCGGAAAAACTCGGGCGGTAAGGCGGTTGAGCTCAAGATGAGAAAAGGAATAGTCAATAATAAGCCTCACGCTCTCGATTCCATAGCCCATTTTCTGATAGTCGGGATTAAGAACGTAGCCTATCTCGGCACTATGGTTCGACGCGTCAACGCTGGTATATCCGCAAGTTCCTATAACCTTGCCCGTAGCCTTCAGGACTATTCCCCACTCGGTATAGTCCCCGCTTTTATATCTTTTGGTGGCATATTTCAAATAGCTTTTGGTATACGCCACGCTTTCGTGCTCGCTCCAGGAAAGGTACTTCGTGCACCTTGGGTTTGAGGAATACTCGTAAACGTCGGGGGCGTCCTTCACGGTAAGCTTTCTTAAAATTACCCTCTCTCCCACAATGGTAGGCATTCTCTTTATCAATGCCAGCAAATGCTGTTCGTTCATTCTTTCACCTATAAGACAAGGGCTGTAAAAAACCTATACGAGTTTTTTACAGCCCCCGAATTTTTAGTCGATTATTTTTGCGTTCTCGAAAGCCTTGATAAGCTCGTCTCTTGTGCAATCCGCCTTGAAATAGCGTCTGCCTGCGATTTCAATAACCGTCTTGCCGTCCAACTTCTCAACTCCTGCGTCGTTCTTTCCAAGGCAGGAGGTGTAGGTTGCGTCGGCGTCAAGGTCAAGCGCAAGACGGGCAGTACCGGTGTTGTGGTTAACCACAACGTAAGCACCGTCGGCTCTGTCAAGCACGTACGCCGTAACGAGTGAGTCGATATCGTCACGAAGCTTTAGCCTGAAATATTCCTGAAGCTCATACTTGCCGTTTTCGTCAATGAGCAGGATGAACTCTCTGTCCTTGTCCTTCATCATTTCCTTCTGTTCGCTTGTAAGAATCTTCATCTCACGAGCGTCTTCCCAACGGCGAAGCACCTCGAAGTTATCCTCCGAGCGAGGATTTTCGTCGAATTTCTGGCTTGTACTGATGCCGAACTGAATTGAAACGGGGCAATCAAAGGCTGCCGCGTGGCTTGTTCCATACTCGTAGATGTCGGGCAGAGTATCTATGTTATACGACCACCAGCCGAAGTTAAGACGGGTAAAGTCCTGAGCTATCTGGGGTGCTTCACGGAGAGGATGCTCCGCAAGCTTTTCCTTAAATTCTCTCATCGGGAATATGTCAAAGGCGTTACCACCGCTGAGCATATGCCAGCTGAAATGAGATTTTGCCGCCGCCTCACAGAAGTGAGGAGCGTTACCAAGTAGCTTATATACTCTGTACTGTGCAAGGGGAATATAGATTTCGTGTGGAATGGGTGCGCCCTCGGAGCCGTCGCAATATACGAACTCAAAGCCCTGATTGTACAGATTGGCAATCTTCGCGCCTACCTCGTCCTGAAGGTCGGAGTTCTGTCCTGCGTAGATACTGCCTGCGCCGAATTCGCTGACGTCGAGAATACCGCCTATCTCACCGTAGGGGTGAGTGATGATATCCGTGTCGTAGTGACCTCTCTTACAGCCGGTAAAGGCGTAGGGAGGCTCTGTTGTGTAGCTCTCGTAGTGGATAGCTTCGCCTCCGAAGTTAAGTACACGGCAGCTTGGGTGCATAACGGTACCGTGAGGATTTTCAAAAACGTAAACCGTGTCGTCGTCCTTTCCGAGAGGACGGGCAAGAGTAAAGTGACGGGTAAGGTTAAGACGGGGGTCAACCTTGGGCGTTACGTAACGGCTCTTTGTACCGATATGAGTCTGCAGGAAGTGGATACCGGGGGTAATTCCTGCCGCCTTTATCTTCTGGAGCATCTCACGAAGCGACTTTTCTTTCTCGGGATAGGTATCCCTGAAATCATAGTCTCCGCAATAATTATACGCTCCGCTTTCGTTGACGATGGCGGTATAGTAAATGAGCATAAGCCTGAAGCCGCCGCGCTTAGCGTACTTGATATGCTCGTCCACGTTGCTGAGATTAATACCCGTTACCCAGTAGGCAGACTGGTTTATGTGCTCGTTCTTTCTTGACTGAACTCCGCGGGGAAGGTCGTAGTCGATTTCAACGTCCTCAACAGCGTCGAGAATTTTTCCACCGGGAGCGGCGATAAGAGTTGCAGAGGTACCCTTCAGCCTGACGTCAGAGAGTGCATCGGCGTAAAGAATAGTATATCCGTCCCTTTCCTCGTGGTCGATTCTGGGCCAGGGAGAGTTAGCAAGAACGTTTACGCCTGCCTTTTCGTCCCACATAACGTTCAGCCACTTGCCGAAATTCTTTCTGTTCTTCACGGCAAGCTGTATAAGTCTGAACTCACACACAGGTGGAGGTGACATTTTGAGATATTCTGGGAAGGCTTCGGGAGTTACGATGAAGTCCTCCAGAGTAAAGCTTACGTATCTGTCCTTCACGGTGAAGGAAACCACAGCCTCGAAAAGCACCAGCTCAAAGCCTACGATGAGCTTATCTCCCTCAAGGCGAACACGGTTTGCCTGAAAGGTAGTGCGCTTGTTGGGGTGTGCAAGCTTGATTTCGTTGTTATAGGGTCTGGGCTCGGTCAGAGAGAAAAGAGCCGTCTTGTTGTTTTCCACAAGACACTCCTCGCCCGTCTCCTTACATATGAGTGATACGGGAATACACTTTTCGTTGATTTCCAAACGGAAAGCTGAGTTCTCAATTACAAGATTCATAAAAAATCCCTTTCTTGTGTTATAACACGACGCAGTCGGACACCCCTCGCCTTCAATACGCCTGACCGAAGCGTTCTAAAGCACAAGAACCGTTCCATACTGCTTATTATTTTCCCACGCTACCGTGAGATTAGCTTTAGTTTAACATATTATATTTAAAAGTCAATAGTTTTAATAAAAAAATCCGCTCATAAAATACATTTTTCGGACAATATTAACAATATAAATAAAAAAGCGAAAATATGGTAATTTTTCCCTTGACTTTTCGGATATTTTGTAGTAATATAATCGAGTGCATAAGTTTTTTTATATGTAAATCATAACTAAATTTATATAAAGAGGCACGGGAGTAGGCTCTCACGCCTATTGCATATACTAAAAAGAGTGCAGGGCTAACTATTACTAAAATAATTTTATATAGAGGTTACTATGCAATATAACAGTATGAATGAACAAGAATTGAAAAAGACTCTTGAAGAGCTGCTTTGTGAATACAAGGCTTTGCAGGAGAAGGGGTTAAATCTTGATATGTCAAGAGGAAAGCCTGCCTCCGACCAGCTCTCTTTGTCGGACGAAATGCTGACTATCGTGGACTCCTCGGACTTCACGGGCGGTACGGATATGAGAAACTACGGTATCACGGACGGAATTCCCGAAGCGAAGAAGCTTTTTGCAGAGCTTCTCGGCGTTGACACCGATGAAATAATAGTTTTCGGCAACAGCTCTCTCAACATAATGTACGACACCATTATGAGAGCCTTCATTTTCGGTACGGAGGAGGGCAGCACCCCTTGGTGCAAATGTGATAAGGTAAAATTCCTCTGTCCCGTCCCCGGCTACGACCGTCATTTCAGAATATGTGAAGAATTGGGCATTGAAATGATAAACGTGGATATGACCCCCACGGGACCCGATATGGACGAGGTAGAAAGACTGGTAGAGTCGGATGAGAGCATCAAGGGTATCTGGTGCGTTCCCAAATATAGCAACCCCGACGGCGTTACCTATTCCGACGAGACGGTAAGGCGTATGGCTCGCCTTAATCCCCGTGCGCGAGATTTCAGAATTTTCTGGGACAACGCCTACTGCATTCACGACCTCTACGACGAGGGCGACACGCTTCTCAATCTCCTTGAGGAATGCAAGAAGGTAGGCAGAGCAAATTTCCCCTATATTTTCTCCTCCACCTCAAAGGTGACCTACCCCGGTGCAGGCGTGGCGATGGTTGCATCGAGCAAGGAAAATATTGCCCGTATGACAAATGAGATGTCCACCCAGACCATAGGTCCCGACAAGCTCAACCAACTCAGGCACGTAAAGTTCTTCAAGAACACCGAAAATATTATGGCGCAGATGAAGAAGCACGCAGAGCTTATCCGTCCCAAGTTCGAGACGGTTATCCGTGCTCTCCGTGAGAATTTCTCGGATAACAAAATATTGGAATGGACCGAGCCACGCGGAGGATATTTCATCAGCGTAAATCTTGCCGACGGTACGGCAAAGAGAACGGTAGAGCTTTGCAATGGTGCAGGCGTAAAGCTGACGGGTGCAGGCGCTACCTTCCCCTACGGACGCGACCCGAGAGACAGAAACATCAGAATTGCCCCCACCTATCCCACGCTTTCCGAGCTGGAGGGTGCAATTAAAGTATTCTGCCTTTGTGCAAAGATAGCTTATATAGAAAAAATGATATAAAAGTAAGTGGCTGTCAAATTGAC
>JAZSLY010000059.1:0-3711 GCA_045535585.1 Eubacteriales bacterium | reverse complement strand
CTTCGACTTGATTTAAACCAACGACCTTAGGGCTTTCACTTCTATCTGCACTCATAGGCATCATAACCTTTTTATAATTTATCTTCATAACAAACTCCTTTAGGTTGTTTCTCTCGCTACAAGCTTGCAATCAATTACCTTTTTCTTTTCAACGCTCTCTCCCGCTAAAACCTTGAAGAAGGTTTCGGTGGCAAGAATAGCCAGCTTATCGGGAAGATTATCTACCGACGTGATTTCGGGGGTTGAGCAATAGGATATAAGTGAATTATCGTACCCGGTGATAACAATATCATCGGGGATTTTTAATTTAAGCGCCAATGATGCCTTTACTGCACCAACCGCAAGCTCATCCTGAGCGCAAATTACCGCGGTTATGTCCTTACGAGAACGAAGAATTTGCAAAACCTTATCTTTTGCCAATGCGTAGGCTTCCTCGGGCAATAACAATTCTTGTTTGTTGATATCAAGCTTCAGTTCTTCAATACCCTTTTTAAACCCGTCAAGCTTCTTTAAGCCGTTAGGAGATATTGTATTATACAAATACAAAAAGCTTCTGTGTCCCTTCGCGTACAAGTCTGCAACAAGGCTTGACACCATCCGTCTGTCGTCCGTCATTACGGAATACATTCCTTCTCCGTCAAACTCGGAATTGATACCGATAACGGGAATTTTTCTTGCAGCTTTTTTCAAAGTAGCGTACGCAGATGACCGCTGGAATTTTGAGCCAACCACAAACAATGCATCTATTCGACGGCTGAGCATCATAGAAACGTTTTTCTCAATATCGTCAAATCTGTCACCAATGCTATATAAAAGCATATCGTATCCGTGCTCTCTCAATTCTTTTTCAAGAGTTGCGGTTGCACGAGAGCAGTATATATCCTCAACCTCGGGCAAAAATACTCCTACAATTTTCGTTTCATTGGCGGTGAGATTTTTAGCGTAAGCGTTGGGAATATACCCCTCCTCCTCAACTATCTTCATTATCTTCTCTTTGGTCTTATCTTTAACGAGACCGCCGTTTATTGCTCTTGAAACGGTAGCAATGGAAACACCTGATTTTTCTGCTATATCGTATATGTTCAATTCTTTCTCCTAAAAACAGTTATTTTATTAAATTTTATCATATTTTTATATAGTTGTCAAAGGTTATTCTTGATTTTTTGCCTCTTTTTTGGTAGAATATAGGCAAATCATATAAGGAGTGTGCAAATGAAATATATTATTGCTTCCGACGTTCACGGCTCGGCATACTGGTGTAAAAAGCTGATAGACGCCTTTGAAAAAGAAAAGGCGGCAAAGCTTATACTTCTCGGTGACGTTTTATACCACGGGCCGAGAAACGATCTCCCCCTTGAATATGACCCAAAGGCAGTTATAGAAATGCTGAATAACCTTAAAGGAAAGGTTCTGTGTGTCAGAGGAAATTGCGACAGCGAGGTTGATGCAATGGTCCTGAATTTTCCAATCTTAGCCGACTACGCCATAATTCCTTGTGAGCATGCAACCATCTTCTTGACTCACGGACATATTTATAACGAAAACAACCTTCCTCCGCTTTGTGACGGAGACGTACTCGTACACGGACACACCCACATTCCCGTATGCAAAAAGAAGGAGAATTTCTTCGTTATTAACCCAGGCTCCGTCTCTATTCCAAAGGAAAACTCCCACCACGGCTATATGACCTTTGAGTCGGGAAAATTCACTTTGAAGGACTTTGACGGAAACGAAATTAAGACCCTGCAAATTTAACTTTAACATAAGAAAGACTATGACCTCATGCATAAGGCCATAGTCTTTTTTTGTTATTTGTTAGGGATAATTTTAACTTTGCAACCGTTTCCAATTCCGCAAGCATTTGCGTCATCGGTATCGAGGTGCATTTCAAGAGCAAACTTGTCGCTGACTCTTACCTGAACGTCGTAAAGAGCAGTCTTTTTACCGTCGCCCTTTGCCATAACTGCAACGTATTCGCCGTCCTTTACGCCGAAATCCTTACCGTCCTTCTCACTCATGTGAATGTGACGGTTGGCAAGAATACAGCCCTCCTTAAGCTCAACGATTCCGCAAGGACCAACCATAATAACGGGCGCAGAGCCATTGATCTTACCCGACTCGCGAACGGGAGGCTTAACCTTCAGGGTGAAGGAGTCTGTGCGTGAAATCTCTACCTGAGACTCTTTTCTAACGGGACCAAGAACGCGAACGCCCTCTATCGAACGAAGAGAAGGACCAATCAAGGTAACCTGCTCCTTGCAGGCATACTGACCGGGCTGAGACAAGTCCTTGAGCTTTGTAAGCTCATATCCCTTACCGAAAAGGATTTCAAGGTGCTCCTTTGAAAGATGAACGTGACGGTTTGAAACGCCAACGGGAACAAGCTTTTCTTCCTCACCGCATGCTTCGATTACCTTGTTGACAATCTCGGCAATTGCTTTAACATCGTACTCCATTTTTCCGCTCCTTAATTAGATAATTCTAAAGCTGTCAGCAAGAACGCATCTGCGCTGTCTTGTAAAGCTTCTTGCAGAGGTGATACCTTCACCGGTAGGTCCTGCAATAGTGAAGGTTGTATGACCTTCGCCGCCAAATCCTATACCTGCGTAGGAAGGAGCGTTCTTTACAAATATTGTCGTCTCAACAGCCTTTGCAAACTTGGAAAGGTTGTCGATATTCTTTGAGTGCATATGAGCGGTATGACGGTTACCGTGTTCAGCCTTAACGGCAAGCTCAACTGCCTCGTCAATGTTGTCTACTCTTACGATAGGAAGAATAGGCATCATAAGCTCGTGCTGAACGAAATCGTGCTCAAAAGGAACCTCGCAGATAATACATCTGATATCCGAGCTTACCTCTACGCCAATCTTCTTGAGAAGCACGTCTGCGTTACGTCCAACGCAGTCACGGTTAACAGACTTTGATACCTTGCCGTCCTTGCCCGTCTTAACGTCAAGAACAACCTTATCAAGAGCCTCTACCTGCTCACCTGTTATCATATATGCGCCGTTCTTCTTCATATTGGAGATGAGCTCATCGGCAATATTTCTGAATGCAAAAGCTTCCTTTTCTGCAATACAAGGAAGGTTGTTATCAAATGTACAGCCGTTGATGATATCCTTTGCAGCCTTTGCAATATCGGCAGTATCGTCGATAATTACGGGAGGATTACCTGCACCTGCACCGATAGCCTTCTTACCTGATGAAAGAACTGCCTTAACAACGCCGGGACCACCTGTGCAAACAAGCAATCTGATAAGAGGATGAGACTGCATAATAGCGGCAGATTCCATAGTAGGCTTGTCCATAGAGCAAACAAGCACATCAGGACCGCCTGCAGCCTTGCAAGCACGGTTAACAAGGTCTACGGCATAGTTAGAAGTAGAAATTGCGTTAGGATGAGGGTTGAATACAACGCCGTTACCTGCGGCAATCATACCGATTGAATTACAGATAACCGTTTCGCTGGGGTTGGTACTGGGTGTAATTGCACCAACAACGCCGAAGGGCGCCATTTCAACAAGAGTAAGTCCGCTGTCACCCGTCTTTGCATTGGAAACGATATCCTCTGTTCCGGGAGTCTTGTCCGCAACAAGAATATGCTTCAGTCTCTTGTGCTCAACTCTACCCATTCCGGTCTCGGCAACACCGATTTCAGCCATAATCTGAGCCTCGGCTCTGGTCAAACGGCGAATTTCGGTGATTATCTTT
>JAZSLY010000020.1:0-4988 GCA_045535585.1 Eubacteriales bacterium | reverse complement strand
GCTGCATTTTCACCATATTTTTCATTTTTAATAGCTTCTAAAACCTCATCAGCCTTATCAGCCTTAACTCCCATTACAACCTTACCTTCATTGGCCACTTCAAAAGGATTCAAACCTGCCCTGCCATCTGACGCTTTCTATACCCCTGACTATATTGTCGTTGGTGATTTTCCAGCCCTTTTCACGAAGTGCATCTATAACCGAAAAGACGGTGGCGGTATTGTTGAGCTGATGCTTACCGAGAAGCGGAAGCTTTATATTCTTAAAATTCTTATAGTCAAACACCTGACCTGCAAGTGAGGCGCTTTGGGGTTTGATTGCATCAAACTCTGCGATTTTCAGCCCTGTCCCTACCTTGCGGCATCTTTCTTCAACCACCCGTCTCACGCCGTCGGTGGAGGGATAGAGGACTGCAGTGGAGTTTTCCTTGATTATCTTTGATTTGGTTTCGGCAATCTTTTCAAGAGTATCGCCGAGAAAATCGGTATGGTCAAGTCCGATATTCATAATTACCGAGACTTCAGGCGACTCGATAACGTTGGTGGAGTCAAGCTCACCGCCCATTCCCACCTCCAGCACCACGATATCGCATCTTCTGCGATAGAAGAATTCAAAGGCGATGCAGGTAACGAGCTCGAATTCTGTTGGAGAGTCGGTCATTTTTTCAGCAAGGGGTTTCACGAAGCTTGTGACCTCCACAAGCTCGGAGTCGGGAATATTCTCACCGTTGACCCTCATTCTTTCGTTGAATGTGAAGATGTAGGGAGAGGTGTAAAGCCCTACGGTATAGCCCGCCTTTTGCAGAATATTTGCGGTCATAGAGGCGCAGGAGCCTTTGCCGTTAGTGCCTGCGATATGAACGAATTTAAGCTTTTTTTCGGGGTTGCCCATCAGTGAGAGAAGCTCTCTCGTCCTTTCAAGACCCGGACGGCTTCCCTTCCAACAAACCGAATGTATATAATCAAGTGCTTCGTTATAGTTCACTTTTTCTCCTATCCGTCAAAGACTTTCAATCAGGCTTTTAAAATTGCTGTTTCTGTAAAGAAGGCACATAATAGTTACCTCGATAGCGGTGATGACCGCATAAAGAGGAATTCTCCAGAGCACCGCAATTCCGTAAAAAACGTAAAGACCTATTGATTTAATAATAACCGAGCCGATAAGATGAGAGAGGGCACCGCATAGGATAAATTTGCCATATCCCATATGCTTCACAAAGTATTTTGAAACCACACCCGACACAACGCCGATCATCATAGCGCCAAGCGTGACGATAAGGTTTGGCGGATATATCTGCGCCGAGAGAAGATAGCTGACCATATCGGTAGCAACGCCCACGATGCCTCCCATAATCGGACCGAAAAGGATACCCGAGAGGATTATCGGCAGGTTTTCAAAGGTAACTCTGAAAAGTCCTCCGCCGAAGTTCATAAAATTCTTGCAAAAGATGCCGATAATTACGCTCATTGCAATGAGCAGTGCAGAAAAGGTAATCCGTCTTGTAAGCTTATCCATAAAAAATACCTCCTATGGAGCAAAAAAATAATATGCTACCATTAGGAGGCAAAAGTCTCTTTAATTGTAGCAGCGGGATGCGAATTTACTACCGCAGGCAAAACCATGCCCATTCGTCCCAACGGCAACTCCCCGTCCGTCAGGCACTAAACGCAGTAAATTCTACTCTGACATAAAGATTATAAAACTACTCGCAGTTTTTGTCAAGTAGTTATCTCGTTTTTTGTGGTGGTCATTACCACGAGAGTTTTGGTATGGCTGACACCCTTGATGCTCTTTACGAAGTTTATCAGCTGTTCAAGAGTTTTGCTGGACGCCGTAATTCCCTTGAGCATATAATCGTAGTCACCCGTAACGTAGTGACACTCCACAATCTCATCGTTGCCCGCGATTACCTCGCGGAAGTCCTCGTCAAACTTGGGATGCTCAAGGCTGACGGAAATAAACACGGTTATTCCCTTCCCTATTTTTTCATTGTCAATCACGGCGGTGTATTTTAAAATCACGTTGGTGGTTTCAAGCTTTTTTATACGCTCTATCACGGCAGAGGTAGAAAGGTTTATCTCCTCACCGATAGTCGTAGCGTTCATTCTGGAATTTTTCTTCAGGCAGGACAGAATTTTTAAATCAATGCTATCCATGAATTATTTCTCCTTTTTTACGAGCTTTTTAATAATTACAATGGCGTAGTGAAGAATGAGTCCTGCAACAATGGCAACCACGAGGTCAAATACTACGGTGAATACAAATGTAAGAAGAAGCACCGCGATATCGGCGATATTCTTGGTTTTAACTATTGCTACTATTTCGCGCCACTCGCTCATATTATAAGCAACTACAAAGAGAATAGCGGCGATAGTGGGCATAGGGATAAGAGATGCGTAAGGCATAAAGAGTGCCAGAACGCCAAGTAGGACCGCCGAGTGAACCATACCTGCAACCGGGGTTGAGCCGCCGTTCTTTATATTGGCGGCAGTTCTTGCGATAGCGCCCGTGGCGGGAATACCGCCGAAAAGAGCCGAGCCTATATTACCCACGCCCTGCGCCACAAGCTCCATATTGGAGTTATGCTTTGCGCCAATCATTTTATCGGCTACAACGCAGGAGAGAAGTGATTCAACGCCTGCAAGCACCGCAATGGTCACGGCGTCAGGAATAAGAGATACCACGTCAACCTTGGTGAAATCAGGTAAGGACAGAGAAGGCAGGGTGAGCGGCATATCGGGATAAAGCGTGCCTATCGTATTAACGGGAAGGTTTACAAGCTTTACTATTGCCGAAAGCACGATTACTGCGATAAGTGACGGAGGCACCTTGGGAAGAAGCTTTGGTAAAAGGATGAGTATAACAAGGGATATAACGCCTACAAGGACGGCGCCGAGGTTAATAGTAGAAAAGCTTGCCACAACCTCTTTAAGCTTATCCATAGTCTCAACGGGAGATGTAGTAAAGGTCAGACCGAAAAAGTCCTTTAGCTGACCTATGATGATAGTCAGGGCGATGCCCGACGTAAAGCCCGTTGTGATACTGTGAGGGATAAAGCGAATAAGTCCGCCGAGTTTGAAAAGCCCCATAAGAATAAGCAGAGCGCCTGCCATAAGGGTGGCAACCACAAGTCCATCCATACCCTTTGTGGCAACTATACCTGCAACTATGGTTGCAAAGGCGGCGGTGGGACCTGCAATCTGCACACGGCTTCCGCCGAGGAGTGCGATAAGAAAGCCTGCGACGATAGCGGTGTATAAACCTACCTCTGGTCCTACTCCCGACGCGATAGCAAGTGCAATAGACAGAGGCAAAGCAATAATAGCAACTATAATACCTGCCAAAAGGTCACGAACGAACTGCGCCTTGGAGTAGTTTTTCATACATTGAACGAATGAAGGGATAAGGTTTTTCATAAAAATGTCCTTTACTTAATAATAATGTCGTCAGCGTTCTTTGTAACAAGCAGCTTTTGCTTGTTTGCGCTGTTGATAATGTACTGCATTGCGAGCATAATGAGAACGATAATTCCGATTGCTATATAAAATGCCACAGTATAATTGCCGGTTACGTCGTAGCAAAGGTTGGTAAGAGGAGTACCTACGGCAAAGCCTGCGGTGCTGGCAGAAGCGAAGATGCCGAGGATTTTATTGTAATTCTTTTCTCCAAAAAATTCGTTTGCAAAAATCGGAATAAATACTGTTTCAAGGGGAAGAGCGATAGCGGCAAATATGCCGTAAAGCAAGGTCATAATCTTACCTGCGGGAGAATCGGTTACTAAAATCAAAAGGAGCATTACCACGAGGGATGAAACGAGAGAAATTGAGGTCGATGCTCTGATGCCAAATCTGTCGTAAATAAGCCCTGCGAAGAATTTGGAGAAGGTAAGCACGATAGAGTTGAAGCTGAGAGCCCACGCAACGAATTCGGCAGAAAGACCTACGTCGTAGAAGTGGGGTGTTGCAACACCCGTAATTCCCTGCAAAACCATACCGATAAGGAAAATTGAAGCAACGGTAACGTAAAAATACTTTGTTCGGCAGGCGTCGCTGAAGGTGATACCTACCCAGCTGCCACCCTTTGTTTTCTTTCCCGAAGCAACGCTCTCGCCTTCTTCCTCGGCAACCTTGGGCTTGTCCCTGACAACAGACACGACGATTACGCCGACAACGACGAGAATGAGGCAAACGAGACGGTATGCGCTCTGGTATGCAAAGGCGTTACCCGCCTTATTGATAATTGGTGAAAGGATCTGCACGGCAAGAGCTGCGCCGAAGCCGTTGGCAGAAAGAATGATGCCGTTTAAGGTACCGCGATTCTTCTTGCACCAGGTATTAACGAGGGAGCCTACCATTGTAGTGGTGGTCCAGGAAATACCGAGTCCGAGGAATACTCCGCCAAGGTAGAAAAGCCAAACACTTTCGGCAACGGAATAAATAAATGATGAAATAATAAGTGAGGTAAAGCCTGCCGCAATAAGCTTTCTCATACCAAACCTTGCTACAAGCGCACCGAAAAATACGTTGATTATAGAGGTGGTTATGTAACGGCAGCTATCGTTGATAGAAAAGATACTTCTTGTAATTCCAAGAGCGTTACAGATGGGCTTGATGAAAAGACTCTTTGCAGAGCTGCAAAAGCCAAGTACGGTAAAGACCATAAGTATTCCCGCACCGATTACAAGCCATTTATAATCGATAAAGCTCTTTTTCGTTTCCTTGTTTGTCTGCACTAAAATTCCTTCTTTCAATATATTATCACAACTATTTATTTTATCACAAACTTCACCTTTTTTCAATAGCAGAAGTAAAAAAAATGGAGAAATGTGTTGCCACATTTCTCCGTTTTTGGTATATGAAAACCACCTGCTAAGCAGGTGGTTCCAAAGAGGCTTATGCCGTTGAACAAAAACACCTTCTATGATATAATGCAAGCGGGTCTAGCCAACCGCAAGCAAAATAAAATAGAAGGAGGTCAATTATGAAAAT
>JAZSLY010000195.1:0-5979 GCA_045535585.1 Eubacteriales bacterium | reverse complement strand
ACCTTCCATGGCATTTTTTAGCACCGCCTTTCGGCTTTATTATACCATGGGCTTACCGATGTGCTGACACATCACTTACCGATGTGCTGAAACTTTCAACTTACCGATGTGCTGAAACCGCACATGTTGATTTGCCTTCGGCAAATCTTCCTTAACCTTTCCGCATTTTAGCGGAAAGCCTATGGTATTATATGGCTTTAGCGGAAAATCCGCTAAGGGCAAAATTTGTTAATGAAAAATGCAAATTTATTTTTCACAAAGCTTTCTCAATAGCCTCAGATTTTCCCCGATAATTGTCGTATCCGTGTTTTCCTCAAGGGTGAACTCGTTAAAGAGTTTGAAGGTTTTTACCTCGTATCCGCCGTTTATAAATTGGCTTTGAGTTGGCAGGTATGCATAATATCCGTCTGCGTTTGATAGGGTGATAGTGTAAGGCACGGGACTGTATTTTTGCAAACGAAGCTCAATTTCCGAGAAAACCTCAAAGGGAAAGGGAACGATGGCAAGGTTTCCTATTTTGATAATGGTCTGCTCCAATTCAAGATTTTCGGGGAAATAATTGTTCTCGTAGCCCTCAATGATAGATTTGTAATGGTTTCTAAAAATAAAGTCCCAATGGTCGCCGTCCTCGGGGTACTTTGCAAATTCTGCCTTTGCTTCTTCCAATGGAATAGGCTTTGCATAGGGGAGGCGGATAGTGTCGCATATAACCTGCATATCACACTCGTTATACTCTTTTGCGTTGCTATATGCCTCCATAGCGGAATATGTTGCTCTGCCGCCAAGCTCAATTGCGTATTGCAAGCCTGAATGGCGGTCCTTCGTTTTTTCTATATAACCCGTCGTTCTTCTGTTAATAAGTCTTGGTCCAACATCTCCCTCAGCGCCGCAAAGGAAAATGGATGTAGCGCCCGTTTCAAATTCAAGTCTATCCAGCATAATGCCCGACCAATCTCGTGTAATCTCGTAATTGCAGGCAGATGCGGTTGAATGCATACCGTAGCATATCATATTCAAAATCGGCTCGTCAGCCTCGTTCTTGAACGCCACGCAGGTCATAATGGGGTTATAGGGGCCCCAAGGGTTCTGCCCCAAAACTACCGAGCCGTTTTCAAGTATCTCACGTCTGTTTACGGCAATATCGCACCTCGACGTGCCGATACCCATAACTGCGTTTTGTAAGGTTGCCACAGCTTTTTTCGTTGCATTCAGACAACCGGGAAAAAACACAGTTTCCAGATACTCGCAATCCTTTTTATTTCCGCTCAGGCAGGGACCCGAATGTGTGTGGGTTGCCGCAAGAATAATATTGCTTCTCTTTATGCCCACTTCTTTTTCAATAAGCGCCTTTACGGCGTTGGAGGTATCGGTTTCAAAATACAAAACCTCCACGCTAATTAAAAGACTCTTCACCCCGTCCTGCTCAAACACAACGGCAGTTGCCCTCAGGTCGTCGTTGACCTTTTTAGCTTCTCTCGGCTCGTAACCGAAAAGATACGTTCCAACCTGCGGAGTAATTATTTCTCTTCCGACTCCTACTTTGAGTTTGCCCATTTTTCTACCTCACTTTATAAAAAAATTATAAGTCTAAAATGCTTAATGCAATAATACCTAAAACCAAAGCCACCCATTGCTTTTTGGATAACTTTTCCTTGAAAAATATCACGGCGGCAATAAGCGTTGCAAAGATCAATCCGCCGTTTGCTATGGGGAAGAATACTATCTTCGGTAATACGCCCGATAAATAAAGGTTGATTATATGAATGAGCCCCAAAAATACGCCCGACACCGCCGCCATAAAGATAGGCTTTTTGTCCATGACGAAGGTTGACGGCTCTTTAATGCTCTTGACCCTCCAGCACACGGCGCTGAAGAGCATATCAAATAAGAAGGTAAGCCTCAAAAACGCAACTATCTCGCTACTGTGTGGAGAAGCCTGATGAACGGTCTGTATTACTCCCACGAAGCCCGTAAAGACGGTGGCAACGAGCGTCAAGACAAGCCATCTCGCGTTTATTTTGTCCGTCTTGACGTTTAGCGAAACGAATATTGCAAAGATGACAACTGCAAGCAGGATTACCTGAAACAGACTTACTTTCTCGTCGTAGAAAATCACGTTGTAAATAATGGGGATTACCATATTCACTCCCAATATAAAATTGGTCAGTGACATTGACCCGCATTTTAAGGCAAGAAGTAAGAATATTTGTGCACCGCATATTATCACAGCAAAAACTACCGCCATAATTGCGGTGAATGCAGAAAGAGACGATTTCCCTGCAAACATCAATACCGCAAGCGCACCAAGGTAAGTAAAGGTGTTGAACTTGTAAATATCTGTATCGTTTTTCAGCGTATTCTTGCTGAAATCGTTTGAAAAAATGTTCTTTCCCGTTTCCATCAAAACACTTAAAATAAGCAATATGTATTTAATAATCATTCGTTAGTCCATTCAATATTATATCTTTATAATTTTATTATAATATGAACGGCGTAAAATAAAACACTATTTCGTTCTTATAACTTCGCAAAAATTCTCTCTTGCATTTGCCGGAATGTGTGATATACTAAATAGTGAAGAGAAAAAGGGGGAATGGTATATGTATCAAAATCTCTTTGCCGGAAGCCTTGTTTACAACCTTATTATCAAGAAGGTTGAGAATTTTCAGCCTCATTTTCATTATGAAATGGAAATACTCTATTGCCTTGACGGAAGCTTCACCATAGGAATTGACAATCAGTTCCACGAGGTAAAAAAGGGGGAGGCAATCGTGGTCGGCTCAATGCTCAAGCATAGCATTAATTCCGATTGCGACAACAAAACACTACTCATAGAATTCGGCCCCTCGCTGTTGCGTGAGCATTTCGGACTTTTTGCCAACGTTCCGTTCTATAAGATATATAGTGGCAACAATGAAATTTTTAAATATCTTGACAGTATCGTAGGGGACGCCAAAGCCTCTGATACCTATTCCGAATTGATGATAATCGGTGGGCTTTACAAGCTTTATGCATTTTTGTCCGAGGACAACCATGACACAGTGCGTCGAGAGGACAAAAGCGACACTTATTCCATAGCGAAATCCCTTACTCTGATTTACAGGGACTATAATAAGGACCTCACAATCGATGACGTGGCAAAGTATTGCAAATGCGGTAAAAGCACCTTTTGCAGACTTTTCAAAAACGCTATGGGAACAAGCTTTCATCATTTCCTCAATGAATACAGAATTAAGATAGCCGAAAACCTCCTTATTGAAACAAACGGAAAAATCGAAAATATCACCGACGAGGTGGGCTTTAAGGACGCAAAAAGCTTTTGCAGAGTATTTAAAAAGCACACGGGAATTTCTCCGTCCCAGTACAGAAAGTATTATGGAAAAAATGACGAGTGAGAATTTTTGCGAATAAATTAGTACGGAATGCCGTTGATAAAACAGCGTAAAATCATATAATTATTTTAGTATTAAGCTTTTGGAGGATTATATGGTAAGATTCGATTTTCCCGAGGATTTTCTCTTCGGAACTGCTACCTCATCTTTTCAGGCGGAGGGCAGTGCCTATGCCGACGGGAAGGGTGAGAGTATTTGGGACTATACATTTAGAACAAAGCCCGAACTTTTTTATAAGGGCGCATCTCCGGACACGGGTTCGTTCTTTTACAAGCATTACAAGGAAGACATAAAAGAGATGAAGGAGCTTGGACTCAAAAGCTTCCGTCTCTCAATCGCTTGGTCTCGCATATTACCTAACGGTATCGGCGAGGTGAATCAAAAGGGAATTGATTTCTACAACGACGTTATAAACGAGCTTCTCAAAAACGGCATAGAGCCATTTGTTGATATATACCATTGGGATATGCCTCAGGCAATAATGGAAAAGGGTGGCTTCAAAAACCGTGAAATGATTAAGTGGTTTACCGACTATGCCCGCGTGCTTTTTGAGAACTTTGGCGACAGAGTAAAGTTTTGGAGCACCATGAACGAACCTGCTGTGTTTTGCTTCTCTGCCTATGCCCACGGAACACAGATTCCGTTTGAAAAGGTATTTAAGAATGGTATCCTTGCCGCACACATCGCTCTTTTGTGTCATTACAGTGTTATAAAATTATACAGAAGTATGAATCTGAAGGGCAAAATTGGAATGGTTACCGACGTTATTCCCGTATATACAGCGTCTTCAAAGGATGAGGACAAGAGGGCAGCAAGACGCGCTATGGATACCTCTTGCGATTGGTTTCTTCGCCCCGTCTTCGAGGGCAAATATCCTGACACTATTCTTGAGGATTGCGAAGAATATAGTGACAATATGCCCGAAAACTACGAGAAAGAGCTCAGCGATGCCTTTGAAAAGGTGGATTTCATAGGTACTAATTACTATTTCCCGTTTACTGCGGCATACGACCCTACCACCAAAACCAAGGCAACCATCGTCGAGACCTATTTTGCTCAGGATGGGCAGAAATTTGCATATTATCCTGCAGGACTTTACGACGTTATGGAGTATATTTCCAAGAGATACGGCAATCCTCCTATATACATTACCGAAAACGGTCTCGGTAAGCTTGACAGCGAAAACTTTGAGCTTGATACGAACGATAGTGACAGAATAGTTTATCTGAAGGAACACCTCAGAATGATTTCAAGGTGTATTCACGCAGGCATAAATATCCGTGGCTATTATTACTGGTCTCATTTTGACAGTATGGAGTCTTTGTCGGGCTATAAATACCGCTTCGGCTTGGTGCATATTAACCGTGAAACCGAAGAAAGAACGAAAAAGAAGAGCTGGTACTATTATCAGGATATAATTAAAAATCGTTTAGTAGATTAAAAGAAGGGATGCATTTGCATCCCTTTTTTATTTACTAAGAAATTGCATTAAATTGGACCTCGCCGTTTTTCTTTTTTTAGGTAAAAAATGCCATAAGATAGGCGAGATATGCCAGCGGCTGCTAGCCGCTTTTTTAATCTTCCATTTCCTTTGACAAAAGCATAGCTCCCGTCTCGATTATTTTAATTTCGCTTTCCTTCGCCTGAGTGCCCGTGCCAAGTGCCATTATCGCTCCAACTATGTCCGAATTTGAAACGATAGGGGAAAGGACCGATACACAATCCGCAACGCTCTCGTTTACGAAAAGCTTTTCATCCTCCGCCGACCTTGCATAAGTGCGCCTTTTTTCGATAAGAGCTATTACCTCATCCGATATTCTCGATTCCATAAGCTCCTTTTTCGGCACGCCCGCACACGCTATAATGCTGTCCGAATCGCATACTATAACCTTGATGTCGTTGCACTTGTGAATTGCCTCCACAATAGACGAGGCGTACTCCTGAAGCTCTCCCATCAGCGAATATTTTTTGAAAATTACCTCTCCGTCACGGTCTGTATAAATTTCAAGAGGCGTGCCCTCTCTTATTCTCATCGTTCTTCTGATTTCCTTCGGAATTACTATTCTGCCAAGGTCATCTGATTATGTCAAGTAGGTACAAAAATTATTTACAAATCCCGGAAAACCCTTGAAAATAGGGCGTTTTCGGCTTCTCGCTTTTTGAACCTGCTTAACATAAAGGTTTTACCCATTATGTTATTTTAGGACAACTCGGCGCTTTTTAGTGCTTCAAAGCCACGAAAAGATCATCGAATTTCCAGCTGATTTCTATTTTATCAGGAGCGAAAACTACGATTTTTTCTATCGCTTCATACATGTTATTGCGGAGCATTTCATCGTTTGTCTTCGCTATAATTATTGCCTTTTTTTCTTCCTCTTTGTTTTGATTATCTTGAGCCACTGCATTTTTGTATTCTTCCTCGGTATCAGAAAGTCGTTTCTTTAAAGCATCCAATTTTGTCATAAGCCTATCTTTCTTCTCCATATACTCTTCGACAGTTAAATCTCCGAAGCGGTACATTTCGTAAAGCTCAAGCTTTTCTCTGTCGAGAGAGGATATTTCGGAGGAAAGTGAATCAAGCAGCCGT
>JAZSLY010000206.1:0-10616 GCA_045535585.1 Eubacteriales bacterium | reverse complement strand
ATGGCGTGAAGACCACTGTTTCGCCGTGGTTGCGCCAGATCAGTTGACCATTTTGCTGTTCGAAGTACTTCATGATAAACGCTCCTTTTACACAAGCGTAGCGCTTTTTTTCTTTAGTATATAAATGGCACAAGTTCCTGTCAATCCGTTGGGGAAGAAAGAAGCATTCGTCAGTAAGAGTGATGGAAAGGAAGGCGTTATCCTTCACTTTACACCAAAGAAATACCGAAACAGCAAGCCCACCAAGGCTTGCTGTTTTTTGTACTGCTGTGATAGAATGAAAGCGACAAACTTGAATTTGTAGGTGAGTATATGAAAAACTTATATATAGTCGGTGGAACAATGGGTGTTGGAAAAACCGCCGTCTGTCAGCAACTTAAAATAAATTTATCAAATAGTGTGCTTCTTGATGGTGACTGGTGCTGGGATTCCAATCCGTTCCAAGTAACCGATGAAACCAAATCTATGGTGATGGATAATATTTGTTACTTGCTCAACAACTTTTTACATTGCTCTGCTTATGAAAATGTAATTTTCTGTTGGGTAATGCACCAACAGTCTATCATTGATTCCATCGTAGAAAAACTGGATACACAAAGCTGCGATGTGAAATGTATTTCGCTTATTGTTGACGAAGCCAATTTACGCAAGAGATTAACAAAGGATGTGGAGGGCGGTATTCGAGTTGAGGATATAATCGAAAGAAGTATAACAAGAATACCGATGTATGACACACTCAACACGATTAAAATTGACACCAACGAAAAGACCGTGGCTATGATTGCCAACGAAATCAAGCTGCTTTGATGTTGTCAAATTCCAACTTGTCGAACAGTTAAGGAGCAGATGTCTCGCCCTCTGCTCCTGCTTTAAGTTTTCCGGGAGGGTGTTTGAGGGAGGGACCCTTTTTTAAAAGGTGCCCTCCCTCATAAATTCATCAGTATAATAAACTCAGTATGTAAAAATTACTTGTTGCCGAAATATCTTTCAAGAAGACCTGCGAATGCCTTGCCGTGTCTTGCTTCGTCGCGT
Source organism: Eubacteriales bacterium (assembly GCA_045535585.1). GTDB lineage: Bacteria > Bacillota > Clostridia > Oscillospirales > SIG627 > RGIG6353. Next base: position 9,584 of record JAZSLY010000206.1, on the reverse strand, counting down.
GCCATTTCGTGAACTGTGTCGTGGATAGCGTCGAGTCCAAGCTCCTTTGCCATTTTAGCAAGCTCGAATTTGCCTGCGGTAGCTCCGTTTTCTGCTGCTACGCGTACTTCAAGGTTTTCCTTGGAGGAAGCTGAAACGCACTCGCCGAGAAGCTCTGCAAACTTTGCTGCGTGCTCTGCTTCTTCGTAAGCTGCCTTCTCCCAGTAAGTACCGATTTCGGGATAGCCTTCTCTGAAAGCGACTCTTGCCATTGCAAGATACATACCAACCTCGGTGCACTCGCCGTTAAAGTTAGCGCGAAGGCCTTCGAGGATTGCGTCGGGAGCGTCCTTTGCGATGCCTACGATGTGCTCTGCAGCCCATGTGAGACCTGCGGACTCTTCAACCTCTACGAACTTTGATGCGGGAGCCTTGCAAAGAGGGCAAGCGGCAGGCGCTTCCATTCCTTCTACGATTTCTCCGCAAACTGTACATCTAAACTTTTTCATTTTGTTTTTTCTCCTTTTAATATATAGATTTAGTTTTTTAAAATTTCTTCCGGTGCTACGTTAGGGTCGGTAATACTCCTGACGGTTATGGCGGACAGACTCTTGACAAGGGAGTCGTTTATTGCCGAGAATGCAAGGTGCATCTTACAGCAAAGCTTCTGGTGGCCGTTCTTGGAGCAGGCGTGCTCGTCGTAGAGACATTTGGAAATGCACACCCGTCCGTCCAGCGCTTCGATTATCTCACGAACTGTAAGCTCATTGGGGTCACGGGACAGCGTATATCCGCCAACCGTGCCTTTTCTCGAGGAGACAAGCCCCTTTTCCCTTAAGGCTCTCAAAACCTTCAGCGCCGTGCTCTTGGAAACGCAAACTCCCTTTGCGATGCTTTCTGCATCAAGATATCCGCCGGCTTCGTCAAGCGTACAACAGATCCGTATAGCGTAGTCCGCTTCTTGTGTTACTCGCATTGACTCACTCCGTTGTTTTAATGTATACCTTTTTGGTACACTTTAATTATACACATAATTTTTCGTTTGTCAATAGGTTTTTGAAAAAATTTTTGTGTTTTTAAAAAATATCATCTTTACCCGTATATTATATAATGTAATATAGGGAATTTATGTCAGAAGGGAGAGCTGAATACGAAATTTCGTAAAACGGTGTCCTGCCCACCACACGAGAAAAAGCACCATATATTGTGCCCTTTGGGGCTTTTGCGCAGGAAATATCCGTTGATTTCAGGGGAGAGAGGGTGATTTTCCAAGAAAACGCCGTGAGCACGGGCGAAAAGTTTTAGCACAATGCACAAAAAAGTACAAAATCAACTTTAAATATTAAGCATTTTGCACATCGGCGTTACTAAAAATCGTAAAAAACTTTGGCTTTGTTGAGGGTTAAAAGGGGAAAAACCAAGCATTTTGCACGATTTTTAAGGAAGGGGCAATTTGATTTATTTTTCGATTTATGGTAAAATAGCTCTGCCCGTAGGACGCGGGCAATGAAAAACGAAATTTTTTTGAAAGGTGGTGTTACCAGTGGGACAGGAAACAACAGAAAGCTCTTTAGGCGCGGTGTCGGATAAGTCTCGGAGTGACACCGTTATCAAAAATATTCCCAAGCAGAGATTTTTTGCTCTCTACCGCAAATTCAGGCGCTCGGGTCTGTCGAAGCTGGATTCTGCCTTCAATGCGTTTTATATTTGCGAGTCCAACAAGCTTTGCAATATGAAGATAGACGTGAAGCACGCCGACGGAGGCTTTTTCGCTCATCCTAAGGGCTGGTTCAAGGAAAGCAGGGAAGCCGTAAGGCGCGCCAGCGAGACCAAGTCCCTGAGGCTTCTGGAGCTTTGCGCAAAGGTGCTTGCTCCCTTCTCAAAGAGCGTTGAATCCAAAAAGCGTGACGCAGGCGTGTTCCTTGACAACAGCGTTATGGCAATGTCACACGTCAAGAGAAACTGGCGCCGTGCAATGCCTGCCTGTATCGTGGCATCTCTCGCCGTTCTTTTCGCGGCGGTTATAATAAACGACGCCGAGAAGCACACGGTCATCGAGGTTTCCGTGGACGGCACGGTGGTGGGAGAGGTTTCTTCTGCCGAAACCGTTTCGGTAGTGCTGGAGAGAGTCAACTCCAAGATATCCTCCATAACGGGCAAGGAGTTCTCCTTCCCATATGAAGTGTCCTACTCTCTCGTCAATAAGAAGAGCACCAACTGTCTGGATATAAACAGCCTGTCGGAAATCTTCTACGAGTACACAAGCGACTATATCACCACGGGCTACGGCTTGTACATAGATTCCAAGCTCGTTGCGGTGCTTGAAAACCGTGACGATATTCTTGATGCACTTGCTATTATAGAGAGCGAGCACACAAAGCTTACCGAAAATGATGAGCGCATTGCAAATAAGGTTGATATTAAGTATAAGGAATATTCTCCCGACGACGTTATGACGAAGGACGCCCTTGTGTCCTTGCTTACCGAGGAGAAGAAGCCTGCAAACGAAGCCGATAAGGTGCTCACCAATACCGAGACTACTCTCCTTGGAGCATCTACTCCTACGATAATGACCTTTGGCGACGGCTCAAGCGAGCTTGAGCGGGAGCTTCTGGCTCTTCGTGAAAAAAATCAGGGAGACGCCGTAAGCCTTGACTTTGAGGTGCTTTACACCGAGACCGTCAGGGAGGCAATTCCCTTCGAGACCACCTACATCTACGACGATAAGGCGTACGAGGGTCAGGAGGTCGTAAGAATAACGGGCAGAAACGGACTTGCCGACAACACCTACGTTATTCATACTCTGGAAAACGAAGAGGTTTCCCGTGAACTTGTTAGTCAGGACGTTATCCGTGCTCCGAGAGATTGCGTAATAAAGGTAGGAACAAGAGTATTACCCGAAAATATGCCTTCCCACGTAAACGGCGGACGGTATATGATAAATCCTGCTCCCGAGTCTTACGTAACAGACCACTACGGCTGGCGAATTTTGAGGGGCAGAAGCGACCACCACGAAGGACTGGACCTCTGTGCCTTCGTCGGCACACCCATCTATGCCGCGGCATCGGGTGAGGTCATTCACTCGGGTTACAGCTCATCCTACGGATATATGCTGAAAATTCTCCACGAGGATGGAACAATAACGCTCTACGCACATTGCTCCAAGCTCCTTGTAAAGTCGGGCGACGTCGTTTCCCAGGGCGACAAGATAGCCCTTGTGGGCGAAACGGGCGACGTTACGGGTCCCCACCTTCATTTCGAGGTAATCGTGGACGACGAAAGAGTAGACCCCGAGAAGTATATTTATTCAATGGACTAATGAAAAAGGTTGTGAGAAATCACAACCTTTTTTAGTGAATGATGAATAATTGTAGTTGAAAACCGCTTATATAGCGGTTTTCTTCCTTTTTCCGTTTTCGCCGTACTTTTTGCTTTCCAAGGGTGCATAAAAAAAGAGGGAGATGGAACGAACCGCAGTCCGTCGCCGTACAATTGTACGGCAGTGACAAGGTTCGTTTCAAGGGAAAATGGAATATAAACGAAAAGTAGAAAGGGCATAGCCCTTTCTACCTATAAAGATGTGATTTGTTGAAATTCTATGTTTTATTAATCTAAAACGTTAAATTCTATTTTTCCGTTGTCACCTTTTTTTACAACCCTAATTATTCGTGTTTGTCTTTCAATATCCTCACGTTCTCATCCACCGCTTTTTTATGAAGGGGATACCAGAACCAGAGAATGAGGGCGAGCAGGATAAAGCCGAGGGCTGGCACGAGGGTGGCGATATTGAAAATTCCGTCAAGCACGTCGGGGTCGAAGGCGGTTGCATCGCTATAGCCGATAGCCGTGAGAAGAGTGCCCGACACGCCTGCCGCAGCCGCCTGACCGAATTTTCGGGCAAAGGAATAGAGGGCGTAGATAGAGCCGTCCTCTCTCACCCCGTTTTTTATTTCCGAGTAGTCGATGACGTCGGTAATAAGCGCCCAGGACACCATAGCGAAGATGCCGAGGCCTAACCAGGTGACGATATTTATACCAACGTAGCTCCACACGTTATCGGGTCTTAAAAAGAAGAGGAAAAGGCACACACCGCCTGCTACGATATTGGCAACGGCGCTTATTTCCGCTTTGCCGAAGCGCTTGGCAAGGGGCTTTGCAAGGAGAGCTGATACTATCATTCCGAAGAGCATAGCCACCGTGGCGGCGGTTTGAGCCTTTGGCGCGCCGTAGTAGTTGGGGTAGACGTAGTTTGCCATTGACTGCATAGTAAGCTGGGCGAGGAGCATTACCACCGACGCCGCAATAATCGAAATGAGAGCCTTGTTTTTAATTGCCTTTTTCAGAAGGGAGAGGACACTTTCGTGCTTTGTATCCACTCTTTCCGTCTTTACTCTTTCGGTTGTGAGGGCGTAGCAGAGAAGGTAGGAGATAATGGCAAGAAGGGAGAAAATTCCTGCAACGAGGGTAAATCTTTCGCCCACCATAATATTCATGCCGTTTTCCTCACGGTAGACGAAGAGGGGAATACCTGCACCGACTATCAGTCCTGCAAGAGTACCTCCCATTGTACGAAAGGTTGAGAGAGACTGTCTGTCCGAGGGCTCGGCGGAGATGGCGGAAGCCATAGAGCCGTAGGGGATATTGATAGAGGTATAGAAGATAGAGCCCCATAAAATATAGGTAACGAAGAGCCATCCTATTTTGAAGGCGGTGGAGTAGGAGGCAAAGGCGCTTTGATAGATAAGAAACGAGGCGATAGCAACGGGGGCGCACATACGCCTTATCCACGGCTTGAACTTGCCCGCCTTGGTGGTGGGGCTTTTGTCGCATATTCTGCCCATAATAACGTCGGTGAAGGCGTCAACGAACCTTGCTATCATCATAACTATACCCACAACGAAGGCGTCAATGCCCATTACGTCGGTATAAAATTTCAGCAAAAAAGAGGAAGATATAAGGAAGGTAAAGTCGTTTCCGAAATCTCCTAAAAGATATCCTATTTTATCACGGATACCGAAGGGTCTTGTGTTATTCATATAAAATGTTCCTTTCCGTTTTTCTAATACTTTTCCCATTTTTTTGAAAATGATACATTTTTCAAAAAAACTGTTAATTTAGAGAGGATTGGTTAAAATATACTTGACGAAAACCTCAAAATAAAGTATAATTTAACGGGTTTCTCCGTTAAGTCTGGAGAGAAAATGAGAAAAATCAAAGCATTTAACGAAAACTGGTATTTCACCAAAACTGCCCCCGAGGACCTTTCGGTGCTTCCTCGTGAAACTGTGGAGAGGGTTACTTTGCCACACACCTGGAACGCCCACGACGGTCAGGACGGAGGCAACGACTACTACCGAGGCGAGTGCTTCTACTTCAAGGCTCTTGAAAAGGGAGAATTGCGGGACGACGAGCTCTGGCTGGAGCTTGGCGGTGCCAACAGCTCTGCCCGCGTTTTTATAAACGGAGTGCTTGAATTGACCCACCACGGAGGCTATTCCGCCTTCCGTGTCAACCTTACCGATTATATTAAAAAGGATTCGGCGCTTATCTGCGTTGCGGTGGATAATTCACCCAGCGACAAGGTATATCCGCAGACGGCGGACTTTACCTTTTACGGCGGTATTTACAGAGACGTGAAGCTCATCTCTTTGCCGAAGTGCCACTTTGACCTGTCCTATCACGGCTCGCCCGGCATTATGGTTACTCCGAGACTCAAAAACGGATGCGCCATAGTTGAGGTGAAGGCGTTCTTGCAGGACGAATACAAGGATATGAGCGTCCTTTTCGAGATAACCGACAGAGAAGGCAATATAGTTGCAACCGACAGCGCTATCGTTGAAGAAAAGAGTGTTGTCTCCCATATCAATATAGAGTCTCCTCATCTTTGGAGGGGAGTCTGCGACCCCTATTTGTACAGTGCTCACGCCACGCTTTTCGACGCTGAGCGCACCTATGATAAAATCAGCGCTGACTTTGGCGTTCGCTCCTTCGAGGTTACACCATCCCGTGGCTTCTTCCTCAACGGCGAGGAATATGCCTTGAGAGGCGTGTCGAGGCATCAGGACAGATTGGGGCTGGGTAACGCCCTGACCCACCGTGAGCACGAGGAGGATATGGCGCTCATTCGTGAGCTTGGCGCTAACACTATCCGCCTTGCCCACTATCAGCACGACAGCTATTTCTACGACCTTTGCGACAGAGAGGGCATCGTGGTCTGGGCAGAGATCCCCTATATTTCAAACCATATGTCAGGGGGCTTTGAGAACACGGTTTCTCAAATGAAGGAGCTTATCTATCAATGCTATAATCACCCCTCTATCTGCTTCTGGGGACTTTCAAACGAAATCACCATGGGCGGATACGACAAAGAGGAGCTTATTTATAACCACAGAATACTCAACGACCTGGCGCACACCCTTGACCCCACCAGATACACTACTCTGGCGGCGCTTTCTATGTGTCCCATCGACGACGCCTACCTGAAAATCCCCGACCTTGTGGCGTATAACCACTATTTCGGCTGGTATGGCGGTGACACCTCTATGAACGGGGAGTGGTTTGACGAGTTCCACTCAAAATATCCTCTGCGCCCCATAGGCGTTTCCGAGTACGGATGCGAGGGCGCTGACTGGCACGCCACCAAATTCGTTCAGGGCGACTACACCGAGGAGTATCAGGCGTACTACCACGAGGAATTAATAAAGCAGTTATTTTCAAGGAAATATATCTGGGCGACTTACGTTTGGAATATGTTCGACTTCGGTGCTGATGCGAGAGCAGAAGCAGGAGAGCCCGGGCAAAACCACAAGGGTCTTGTGACCTTTGACAGAAAATACAAAAAGGACGCCTTTTTTGCCTACAAGGCGTATATGTCAAGCGAGCCCTTCGTTCACATTGCAGGCAAGCGCTATATAGACAGAATTGAGCCCGTGGTGAAGATAAGGGTCTACTCCAATCTTGACACGGTAGAGCTTTTCAGAAACGGGGAGAGCGTGGGCGTGAAAAGTGCTCCCGACCATTTCTTCGAGTTCGAGGTGGAAAACGAGGGCGAAAGTGAGCTTCTTGCGGTGTCGGGCGACTACCGTGACACCTCCCTCATACGCAGGGTGGACACCTTTAACGAGGACTATATCCTGAAGGAAAAGGGTGCGGTGCTCAACTGGTTTGATATTTCAGCGCCCGAGGGCTGTCTCAGCCTGAACGACAGAATTGACGTCATTATGTCCACCAGCGAGGGTGCAAGAGTAGTGAGCGAGCTTTTTGACAAGGTGAAGAAGGCTCTGCCTACGACCGACGGCGCTATGACTGAGGGTCTTTTGAAGATGATGGGCTCCTTCACTCTTCTCAGGCTGACCTCAATGATGGCAATGATGGACGTAAAATTCACGAAAGAGGAGCTACTCACGCTGAACAGGCACCTCAACCGCATAAGAAAGCCATAGGACTATAAAAAAAGGTGATAACGGAAAAATGGAAATAAGAGAGTAGCTTTATAAAGGGTAATATTTTTATGCTTCCTTGATTTATAGGTAGAAAGGCTTCTCGCCTTTCTTGCCTTAATTCATATTCCATTTTTCCTTGAAACGAACCTTGTCACTGCCGTACAATTGTACGGCGACGGACGTCGGTTCGTTCCATCTCCCTCTTTTTTTATGCGTCCTCGGACTGTAAAAAAATGATGTCGCAGTTGCACTGCGATGATGAATGATGTTTGCTTCGCAAATGATGTGTTTCCTGCGGAAACATTAAGGAAGAAAATTGCAAGCAATTTTCAACCATAATTTTGCATTTTGCGTTTAGGCAAGAGGAAAATCAATTAAAAAAGGCAGACGAGGGTCTGCCAATACATAAAAAAATAAATTTGGAGGAAAATCAAAATGAAAATGTCTTTCCGTTGGTATGGCGAAACCGACCCGATACCCCTTAGCTACATTCGCCAAATTCCCGGTATGCGCTCGATAGTAAGTGCAATTTACGACGTAGCGCCGGGTGAAGTATGGCCTGAGGAGTCTCTTCGCAAAATGAAGGAGACGGTGGAGGCAAACGGACTTATTTTTGACATCGTTGAATCAGTTCCCGTGCCTGAGGAAATCAAGCTTGGTACAGAGGACGCCGACAGACTTACCGAGGTTTATTGCGAGAACATACGCCGTTGTGCAAAGTACGGAGTTAAGTGCATTACCTACAACTTTATGCCCGTGTTCGACTGGACCAGAACTCAGCTTGACAAGGAGGCGCCCGACGGCTCTACAAGCCTCGTTATGTACTGGGACCAGATGAGAAACCTTGACCCTCTTAAAGATGATATTCATCTTCCCGGCTGGGACTCCAGCTATTCTCAGGAGGAGGTGCGCTCACTCATCACCGCCTACGGCAAGATAGGCGAGGAGGGACTCTGGGCTAACCTTGAAAAATTCCTTAAAAAGATTATTCCCGTTGCTGAGGAATGTGACGTAATTATGGCTATTCATCCCGACGACCCGCCATATCCCATTTTCGGTATTCCGAGAATTATCACCTGCGAGGAAAATCTCGACAGAATGTTGAAGATTGTTGACTCTCCCTCAAATAGCCTCTGTCTGTGCACAGGCTCACTTGGTTGTGCTAAGACCAACGATGTTGTGAAGATGGTAAGAAAGTATTCTGCAATGAACAGAATCGGCTTTATGCATATGAGAAACATCGTTATAATGGACGACGGAAGCTTTGAGGAAAGCGGACATCTTTCCGCCTGCGGCAGCCTTGATATGTACGAGATTACAAAGGCTCTCGTGGAGACGGGCTTCGACGGCTGGGTGCGTCCCGACCACGGCAGAATGATTTGGGGCGAGACGGGCAAGCCCGGATACGGACTCTATGACAGAGCGCTTGGTGCGACGTATATCAATGGACTCTTTGAAGCTTGTGAAAAGGCTAATAAGTAGGGCTGTAAAAAAAGGTGACAAATTAAATGATGTCGCAGCTTCACTGCGATGATGAATGATGTTCGCTTCGCAAATGAAGTGTTTCCTGTGGAAACATTAAGGAAAAGAGGCACAAATCTTTGATTTGTGCCTCTTGAATTTTTATATATGTTTAGCGGATTTTCCGCTAAAATGTATTAAAAGGAAGATTTGCCAAAAGGCAAATCAACTGAAATTTTGCATTTTGCACTCTGCCTTTTGCATTAAACAAAAAAACAAAGGGTTGTGGATTACTCCACAACCCTTTATTTGTTGACTTTAAAACCTTAATTACTTGATTTCTACAGTTGCGCCTGCAGCGGTAAGAGCGTTCTTGATCTCTTCTGCTTCAGCCTTTGCAACGCCTGTCTTAACTTCCTTGGGAGCTGACTCAACGAGTTCCTTAGCTTCCTTAAGTCCAAGACCGGTGATCTCACGAACTGCCTTGATAACTGCGAGCTTGCCGTCGCCTGCTGCTGTGAGAACTACGTCGAATTCGCTCTTCTCCTCAGCTGCGGGAGCGTCACCTGCTGCAGGAGCTGCTGCTACTGCTACGGGAGCAGCGGATACACCGAACTCCTCTTCAAGTGCCTTAACAAGATCTGCAAGCTCAAGAATAGTAAGAGCTTTGATTTCTTCTAAAATGTTCATTGTCTTTTCTGT
>JAZSLY010000097.1:0-3727 GCA_045535585.1 Eubacteriales bacterium | reverse complement strand
TATAGAGCATATTGGTTGACCTCCGTTCTGGTTTCTAGTCAATTCCATTTTAACGGATTTCTTCCAAATATGCTCTACTTTTTTAGATTATTTTTTTGTAGGCTCTTTGGGTTCACCCCAACATTTATTATAGAGCCTTTTTTTACAGCTTTTTTATATAATTTTTTTTATCTATTGCAAAAAGAGTTTTTATATTGTATAATAAACAAAAGGATAGGAGATTAAAATGCTGAATTTAATTAAAAAAAACGCTTCGTATGAGCTTAAACTTTTCATAAATCATTTTGTTTCGGGAATATACTCCCTTATTCTTTTCGTGGTTTTCACGGTTGCTCTTGGTGGCAGATACGTGGCGCTTTCAAGTCTTGTTTCCGTGTTCTTTTATTTATATCTTGTATACAGTTTTATGTGGGAGGCAGGCTCTAAAATGGCTGTTGGAGCGTATTCCTCCGAGGTTAAATGGACCGACGGTCTGATTATTATGGCGGTTGGCTCAAGTCCGTTTTACCTGACTACCGTACTTTTGAACGTTACCTCTCTTTTTGCCAGCGATTCTGCATTTGCAGAGCGTACCATAGACGTGGTTCATAACGTATTGTTTTATATAAATTCTCTCTTTTCTCAATGTATGTACTCTGGACTCTTTTCCGCTTTGTTCGGCGAGGTCTCGAAGGTTTCGGAGTATTGGTATCTCCTGTCGCTTTTGCCTGGGTTGATAGTTGCAGGAGTTGCATATTGTATGGGAACTAAGAATTTCAGGCTGAGAACAGTATTCGGTATTTCCTACAATGAAGAAAAGGAAAAAATCAAAAATAATTATTAATATTTAGCCTTTCTCTTCATATGGTATACTATTGGAGGTATGCGTATGAAGAAAAGCAAAACGTTTTTATCTGATGACCTTTTGTTCGTTTTAGAAGAGCTTCTCGTTGTGGCGCTTATAGCGTTATCGGCGCTTTTGATTTTGCCGTCGGCATTTAGTGACAATGATATGCACGTTTCTCAAAACGACGTTTTGAATGTCCCCGTTGTAGTGATTGACGCAGGGCATGGGGGCATTGACGGCGGTGCCAGCGCGGGAGAGGTATATGAAAAGGATTTAAACCTGAAAATTTCAGGGAAGGTCAGGGATTATTTGTCACTATATAGCGTAAATGCCGTTATGACGAGGGAGCGTGACACTCTTCTTGCCGACGATGAGTCAAAGCACAAAAAGAGGGACGACCTTTTGGCAAGGGTTAAATTTGCCAACTCCTTCGGTGATTGTATCTACGTAAGTATTCATATGAATAAATTCCCGATAGAAAAGTATTCGGGATTGCAGGTGTTTTATTCTCCCAACAACCCTTTAAGCGAGGCACTTTCTCTTGTTATTCAGGAGAACGTTCGTGAAAAAATAGACCCTGACAACAGCAGACAGACGAAAAAGGCAGGAGCTTCTATATACGTTCTCGACAGACTCACTTGCCCTGCGGTACTTATCGAATGTGGCTTTCTTTCTAACGTCGAGGAGTTAAAGAAGCTTACGGATGACGGCTATCAAAATGCGCTTGCTTTCGTTATCGCAGGCTCAATTATCGAATATTTAAATTTATAGGATAATAATATGGCTAAAAACGACGTAAAAACAATGTATGTTTGCAGGGAATGTGGGCATATCCATTCAAAATGGTACGGAAAATGTCAGGGGTGCGGCTCCTGGGATTCTCTGGATGAAGAAATGGTTGCACCGCAAAAAAGTGCTTTTCCAAGGGGACAGACTATGCCCTTGACAAGTAACGCTCCCGAGCTTATTTCCGAAATTGTTCCCAATAGCAACGGTGAAGTGAGACTGAAAACGGGAATATCCGAATTTGACAGAGCATTGGGCGGAGGCGTTGTAAACGGCTCGGTAATACTGATAAGCGGAGAGCCGGGTATCGGTAAGAGCACTATACTTTTACAGATTTGCAATTCTATCTCACAGGATAAAAAGGTGTTGTACGTTTCGGGAGAGGAATCCTCCTCCCAGATAAAGCTTCGTGCCGAGCGCCTTGGAGTAAAAGGGGAGAACGTATACCTTCTTTGCGAAACCAACCTCGACGCAATTATGGCACAGGTTGATAAAATTGCACCTGACCTTCTAATAGTGGACTCAATTCAGACAACCTTTGTTTCCGAGCTTGAATCAATCCCGGGGTCGATTGCTCAGGTCAAGCAATGCGCTCTTTCTATTATAAAGAAGGCGAAGGAGTCGTCTGTTTCTACAATTCTTGTAGGACACGTCAATAAAGACGGTGCAATCGCAGGTCCTAAGGTGCTGGAGCATATGGTTGACGTAGTGCTCAATTTCGAAGGCGATTGCTCTCAGGCATACCGATTGATACGTGCTGCTAAAAACAGATATGGCTCAACCAATGAAATCGGTGTTTTTGAAATGGGTGATATGGGTCTTGAAGAGGTCTTGGACCCCAGCAGAACACTTTTGTCCGAGCGTCCGTCGGAGGTTTCGGGCAGTTGTATTACCTGCGTTCACGAGGGTAGCCGTCCTATACTTGCTGAAATTCAGGCGCTTGTATCCAAAACGGTTTTTCCGTCCCCTAAAAGAGTGGTTACGGGGCTTGATTACAATAGGATTTCCATTCTTCTTGCCGTAATAGAAAAAAGACTTGGTATATATCTTTCTTCGCAGGACGTTTATTTGAACGTAGTTGGAGGCTTGAGGCTTGACGAGCCCTCCTCGGATCTGTCAATAGTTATGGCTGTGATTTCTGCATACAGGAACATAGAGCTGGACGACAAGACGGTTGCCGTGGGAGAAATAGGACTCCTTGGCGAAGTAAGAAGCGTCAGCTTTGCTGTGTCAAGAATTAAGGAAGCAGCGAGACTCGGATATAAAAGAATAATTATTCCAAAGAATTCTCTGCCCGCAAAATTACCCGATTTGCCAAAGGACTTTGAGGTCGTAACGGTTAAGACTATAACCGACGTTTTAAAATTATTTTAATAATTAATAAGGAGAAAAAAGACAATGTACAGGATTTACAAAATCACGTCCAACAACGTAGTTGATTTCGCCGCTGAGGAGCTGAAAAAGTATCTCAGGATGATGATGCCGAGATGTGGAGAAATTTCCATAGAGTACCGTCCCGATGCACAGGACGGCTTCAGGCTTGGCGTAATGTCGGATTTCGGACTTGACACAAGCGAATCTGACGACATCACGCTTGACGATATTTTACATATTGATTGCGACGAAAACGGTGGTATTATTGCAGGAAGCAATCCCAGAAGTGTTCTTCTCGCAGTATACAGATATCTTACGGAAAACGGTTGCAGATGGCTGTTCCCCGGAATTGACGGGGAGTTTATTCCCGTGCAGGATATCAAGGCTGTTAAGTATCACAAGATGGCGGACTGCAGATACAGAGGTCAATGTAATGAGGGCTCAGAGTATCAGCCGAACATGATGGAGATAATTGACTTTACTCCCAAGATCGGTATGAACGTATTCATGATTGAATTTGATATACCTACCGCATATTACAGACGCTATTACGAGCATGTTTCCAACACAAGATACCGTGACCCCGAGCCCGTATCCCAGACGACTTTGCTTCAGTGGAAGCGTCAGTGTGAAGCCGAGATCGCGAAGCGCGGACTTCAGTTCCACGATATGGGTCACGGCTGGGCTGTGGAGGCTATCGGCATTGATTCCGCGTACGGCGCGAGTGACAGAGATAACGAC
>JAZSLY010000112.1:0-3307 GCA_045535585.1 Eubacteriales bacterium | reverse complement strand
ACTTTTTGGGGTCACATCAACACAATGAGTTTTGACAGCCCGTATTTTTTATAATTAATTCTACTTTTCGTCAACAGTCTCGGTTGTCTCGGTTGTCTCGGCGGTATCCTCTTCTGCAGCAGGCTCAACCTCTACGGCGTTTGCAAGAACGTATTCCATAGTCTTGTCACTGATGAGATATTTCCAGATAGTCTCTGCACCGTCCTGCTCCTCGATAGTCTTGACGTCGGTATCGTAAAGCTCTGCCTGCTTTGCGATATACTCGTCGTAGTCTGCCTTCTTCATATCCTTCCAGATGCCCTGAGCATTTGCGATAGAGAAGATGATAAGGTCCTGCTCGAGAGATGCCTTTGCGGCTACGTCTGCGTAGTAGTAGAACTCATCCTCGTTGCTTCCAAGCTGGCTGATAAGCTCTGTGAGAGTCATATTATAGTATTTTGCCATATCCTCGTAGTAGGTAACGAACTCGTTTTTGAAGGCTTCAAGCTCCTTCTCGGGCATTTCCTTGAATTCTACGTTTTCGTATATCTTCTGGAATGCATTGTTGATGCGCGCCGTCTCGGCTTCTGCCGCCTTTGTCTCTACAAGCTCCTCCTGAAGCTTTGCCATATAGGCTTCAATAGTATCAACGCCGAAGTTTTCCTTTACGAAATCAACGGTAAGCTCGGGAAGAACGCTGGTCTTGATAGAGTTGATTTTAATTTCAAACTGAGCAGGCTTGCCCTCCATATCGGGATTGTTGGGATAGCTCTCGGGGAAGGTTACGTCGATTGTAAATTCCTCGCCCACGTTGTGTCCGATAAGAGCCTCTTCAAAGCCTGGGATAAACGAGCCTGAGCCGATAACAAGAGGCTGGTTTTCAGCAGAGCCTCCGTCAAAAGCCACGCCGTCCATATAACCCTTGAAGTTGATGTCAAGAGTGTCGCCCTCGGCAACGGGTCTGTCAACTACGTCAACAAGGGTAGCCTTTGCAGACAAATCCTCGTAGATAGCGTTGTTCAGGTCTTCAGTAGTAACAGTTGCATCAACCTTTTCTATCTCAATGCCGATATAGTCCTCGGGAGCAATATCGATATACTTGGTAAGGTCGTACTGATAGGGTACCTCGATGCATTCGGTAATTGAAAGGGTGGGGTCTGACAGGTCAACCTTTTCCTTGTCGGTATTATCCGAGCAGGAAATAAGTGAGAAAGCGAGGGTAAGTGCAAGTAAAGCAAATAACAGTCTTTTTTTCATAATAAACCTCTTTTTTTCATAATAATGCTTTTATAAGTATAGCACAGATTGCTATAAAAGAAAACAACAAATTGTAAATTTTATATTCTTTTAGAAATCATATCCGAATATTCGCGCCTGAATTCAGAAAAAGTGCCTTCGTCAAGGTGACGACGTATGGTATCCATAAGATTGTTGTAGAAATAAATATTATGAGTTACTGCAAGGCGATAGCCGAGCATTTCCTTTGCCTTTAAAAGATGTCTTACGTAGGACCTTGAATAATTTCGGCACACGGGGCATTGACAACCCGGGTCGATGGGTCTGTCGTCCCTCTCGTATTTCTTGTTCATAAGATTGATTACACCCTGCCAGGTGCATATATTGCCGTGTCTTGCATTACGGCTTGGCATAACGCAATCGAAGAAGTCAATACCTCTGGCAACGCCCTCGATGATATTGGAGCAGGTGCCTACTCCCATAAGATATCTTGGCTTATCGGTGGGCATATAGGGCTCTACCGCATCGATTATTCTATACATTTCATCGGTGCTCTCACCTACCGCAAGTCCGCCTATCGCGTAGCCTGCAAGGTCCAGCTCCCTTATGCGCTTCATATGCTCAATTCTCAAATCCTCGTAGGTTCCGCCCTGATTTATACCGAAAAGAAGCTGATTTTTATTTATAGTTCTTTCAAGGCTGTTGAGGCGGTTCATCTCGTCACGGCATCGAAGAAGCCAGCGGTAAGTTCTGTCGCAGGAATTCTTTACGTAATCGTAGGGGGCAGGGTTTTCCACGCACTCGTCAAACGCCATAGCAATAGTGGAGGCGATATTGGATTGTATCTGCATACTCTCCTCGGGACCCATAAAAATTTTATGTCCATCAATGTGGCTGGCAAAGGTTACGCCCTCCTCCGTGATATTGCGGAGCTTAGCAAGAGAAAAGACCTGAAAGCCTCCGCTGTCGGTAAGCACGGGCTTGTCCCAGTTGAAAAACTTGTGGATACCGCCCATATCGTATATAACGTCGTCACCGGGGCGAAGATGCAGGTGGTAGGTGTTGGAAAGCTCCACCTGACATTTCAGCTCACGCAGGTCCATAGTAGATACACCGCCCTTTATTGCGGCGCAGGTGCCAACGTTCATAAATACGGGGGTTTCTATTGTTCCGTGAACGGTGTGAAGTCTGCCTCGGCGGGCGCTTCCCTCTGTTTTTATAAGTTCAAACATAATTCTCCTCGGTATCAGGTTCTGAAAAACATTCTCTCTATCTGGTATTTGGTATACTTAACCATTATAGGTCGTCCGTGGGGACAACAGAAAACGTTTTCCATTTCAAAAAGTTTATTTATAAGATAGGTGTAGGACTCCTCGCTATCGGGGTATCCTGCCTTTGTAGCTGCCTTGCAGGCGGCGGTATAGAGGGTCTTGTCAAAGACCTCCTCCTTGGTAAGCTTGGCAGATTTGCCAGAAAGTAAGTCGGATATCATCTCGTTAAGGAGCTTTTCACAGTAAGAGACCTCAAGAGAAGCAAATTCACTTGGTACTCCTCTGAGTGCAAGTGAGGTGTCACCGAACTGTTCAAGGTCAAATCCGCATTCCGAAAGGAGTGAAAGATTGTCCATGGCAACG
The DNA here is from genome assembly GCA_045535585.1 of Eubacteriales bacterium. Taxonomy (GTDB): domain Bacteria; phylum Bacillota; class Clostridia; order Oscillospirales; family SIG627; genus RGIG6353. The sequence continues at coordinate 458 of JAZSLY010000112.1, read as the reverse complement.
GCAAACTCCACGGGTGTGAGGCTGATGACCCTCGTGTCTATAATTCCCTGAGTGCCCGTAGTGCGCCCACAGGACTTCAAGCTCTCGTAGATTATCCTCTCGTGAGCCGCGTGCTTGTCGATAAGGTAGAGTGCGTCGTCGTACTCGGCGATAACGTAGGTATCGAAAACGACCCCTCTGTATTTGGCGTATTTTGTGGCAGGAACCATCTCGCTCTTATCCTCGGCGAGAGTCTCGTTTTCCTCGGGAACACTTTCCTCCACTGGTGGCTTCTCCTCTGCCCTGCCGACGAAGGAGGGAGCATTATTTCTTATTTCCCGTGCTACGTCGTTTGACCTGAAGGTCAGAGTTGAGGGGGACTCTTTTTCCTCTATCGGCACCGCCTCGGCAAAATTAAAGAGGGGGGTGGAAACGGGAAGTCGGATCGTAGCCATGTCCTTCTGTGAGCCAAGGAGTTG
>JAZSLY010000159.1:0-9726 GCA_045535585.1 Eubacteriales bacterium | reverse complement strand
GTTTTTCTTGCAAATATACTTTCAAACATCGGGTTTACCTGAAAAATCAAATAACTCTATTTATATAACCAACTGATAAAGCTTGAATTAATATAAACCTTGCCTTGACAAACGTATGGCATTGCATCTGCGCGACCCTCGTTTGTATTGTCAAAATGTCCGCTTATATAAGAATATGTGATTTTCGTTTCCTCTCCGTTTAGTAATACCTTTTTGACATCAAGATATTTTATAGGGCTGTCTTTTAAAACGTCAACGGTTTTCTCCGTTTGCTTATATTCGAAAGGTCTTGCGTTCCTTGTGTCGATAGTCAAAACACCGTTCACAAATGAATACTTAATTTTTAAAAAGTCAAAGGTTTCGGCGAGAGGAAGCATATCGGCATAGTAGTATTCGCGGGCAAAAAAGCCGTTGACAGTTTTGGTTTCTTCGCCTGATGTGAGTATATACTCATATTGTCCGCTTTTTGATTCACTCTGGTCAGCCATTGGCGGTTGTCCTGCGCTTCTGCCTACACCGATATCAGTTTCAAGAGCATCAAACGCAGTGATCTTTCTTGTTTTTAGGTCTATTTCATAATAAGTAAACCACTCGGACGTGTAGCGGTCAACGTACTTGAAGGTAACTTTTTCGTTCTCTTTGTCGATTACTAAATTCTGCGGTGAACGGTTAAGCGTTTGAATTTTCTCGGCGTAATCGATATAAGTTCCGTCGTCAAATATTTGGAGAAGGTTGTATGCCGTCCATGACGTTCCTGCAACCGATATATAAACAAACGAATAATTATCGGTGTCAAACCTTTCTCTCGGTCCGCCTACAGAATGATTGTTTACAAAATGAGAAATTATCTCTTCTCTGGTTTTGTGAGGAACAACAGTATTTGCTTCTTCGGCTGCTTTTACTTTTTTGGGATAATAATAGGCGAAGGAGTCGTTTGGCGGTCTGTGAAAATAATATCCTATTATAACGCCGTCGGATTTTATTGGCATAACCCGTTCGTTAACCGTATTGCCTTCGGGAAGCTTTATTTGTTCTTGATAATTTCCACAATGTAACGCCTTTTCAAAGGTGGCACTCATTTCTTGAAAATTGTCGCTCGGAGTTAAAATAAGATTTCTGTCGCTTGAATGTGCCTTTGGCGTTTTATATAAAAACTCAAGGCTTATCGTACGCTCTTTTGCATTCCAAATGTACTTACCGCCAATTGTGGAAAAAGCACCGTCGTATCCTATTTCTTCAATCACAACGGCAGTTTTGCCGCCGATGTTGTAGGCAGGTACGACTACGCCGTATATTGACGTTTTTATATCTGTTTCATATATATTGCCTATGAGCTTGCCCGAAACGGCGTTTCCTTGGGATTTATTCTCGTTAAGATAGTCAGGACTTAGAGAAAAGAATTTCAACGAGCGAGTGGAATCATCGTAAACGTATTGGCTTTTACCTAAAACGTCCTCAAGAACAATAGCTGTTCTTCCACCAATGTTATACGATTCAACCTCCACTCCGTTAACGTAGGCGCGAATATCGGTTGAGTAAATATGACCTATCACGTCACCGTTTTTAGCAAATACGGAAATAGAAAGAGTGAAAATGCTGATAAGAATTATGATTGTGACTAAAAGCTTTTTCATATTTTCTCCTTTCTGCATTAAAATACTTTAGCTACGTTATAATTTTACCATATATTTATAAATATTTCAATAGTTTGCTTGATTTGGCTAGAATTCTGTATTATAATAAATTCATCGGAAAGGACGTGGTTTTATGCATAGACCGTATATTATTTGTCATATGGTAACGTCGATAGACGGAAAGGTCACAGGTGATTTTTTGTATACCCCTGAATGTGAATCGGCAACCGAGGTTTACTATGAATTAAACCGTGAATACAATAAAAGCGGAGCACACGGTTTTATTTGCGGTAGAGTAACTATGGAGAGCAGCTTTACTGGTGGCTGGTACCCCAACCTGACAAAATATGCGTTAGAAAAGAACGAAGATTTGTTCGATAACTATTTGCCTGATGAAAAAGAAATGTCAGGCTTTTACGCCGTGGCGTTTGATCCAAAAGGTAAGCTGGGGTGGAAAAGCAACACAATTATTGACGATGACCCAGGATATGGAGGTGCACAGATAATAGAGGTATTAACGCGTCAAGCCGACCCAAGATATCTTTGCTATCTGCGCGAAATGAAAATCCCCTATATTATTGCAGGAAAAACGGAAATAGACGTATTACTTGCACTTCGTACATTGGCAGATATGGGAATCAAAGCTCTGATTTTAGAGGGTGGAAGCATAGTGAACGGATATTTTAACCGTGCTGACGTAATAGACGAAATCAGCCTTGTGGTTGCTCCAATCGTTGCAGGCAAGGACGACAAACCCTTATTTATGGAGAGCGCCTTATCAAATTATAAAGTGAAGCAAATTAGACAAAAAGATGAGGCTTTGGTAATAAACTACGTAAAATAATAAAACGGCATAGAGAACACTCTATGCCGTTTGCCTTTTTATGCGGGGAAATTTTCGCCCATAGCGGACGACTCAATGTATTTTGCTTTTATTTCTCTGTATGCGTCCATGTGGGGTTGAGTTAAATGCACCTGCTGATGCTCGCGAGATTCCCAAAGCTCAATTAAAAGAAGTTCGTTTGGATTTTTCTCAGAAAAATAGAAGTCGTACTTGATGCAACCGTCCTCGGCTCTAATCATATCGGCAATGCCGGACGAATTGAGCTCCGAAACGAACTTTTCTCTGCATCCGTTTTTTGCAGTTTGAACTACGTAGAAATAATACATTTTATCCTCCTGAATATTTAGTGAATTTTATATTTTAAATCCGTCGTTAACGAAGGTGATATCTCCCGATACCATAGAAAGCTGGGTGTAGAGGTCACTTGACAAAACGATAAGGTCGGCGTCGTAATTTTTTTCGATTTTTCCCTTTCTGTCGTCAATCCCAAGCAGACGGGAAGGATTGGCGGTTGCCATGCCGATCACCTCCCACAGAGGAATATTAGTGGCCGAAAGTTCTGTCCTGAGCAATCTGTCACCTGATGCAACACTACCTGCAAAAGCCTTCATATCCATTCTGTTTGCTACGCCGTTCTTAATAAGAACGTCTTGTCCGTTCACAAGGCTTCCAAGCTTTGTAATGGAGTTTTCAGGTAAGCCTGCTCCTCGCATGGCATCAGAGGTGAGGACGATTTTGTTCCTGCCTTTGCACTTATAAATAAGTCTTAAAATACCTGCAGGCAAATGCACGCCGTCGCAAATTGTCTCTGCATAAAGCTCGTCGATGCAAAGACCTGCCTCGATAGCGCCTGCGTGACGCTTACAGTCGGCAATATGTACGCCTGACATTGCGGAATAAAGATGAGTCATAAGAGAATAACCGTTTTTTGAGGCGTGCTCTATCGTATCAAAATCGGCGTCCGTGTGGGCTGCCGAAACGATAATTCCAAGAGACGCAAGTCTTGCTCCAAGCTCCATTGCTCCTTCAAGCTCGGGGGCGATGCTCCAACGCTTGATGCAGTTGTAGGAAAGGAAAAGGTCAACTTCCTTGGGGTCGGGCTTCTTTATGTACTTAATATCCTGAGCCCCCTTTTGATTTACCGAGAAATATGGACCCTCGAGGTGAACGCCTAAAAGGTTGGAGGATTTGATTTTTGAAGCACATTCACAATATAGCTTTAAAACGTTTTCCGTTTCTCCCGTCTCTCCTGCAAGAGTCGTAGCAAGAAGGGAAGTGACACCGTGTGTATTATGGTACTCTGCAATTTTCTCAAACGCTTCTTGGGTGCCGTCCATAAAGTCGTAGCCTGCACCGCCGTGAACGTGAGTGTCGATAAGTCCGGGGGATAGATAATTGCCTTTTACGTCAACGACCTTTCCTTCAAAGGACTCGGAGAAATCTTCTGCGCCGAAATCAACTATTTTTGAATTTTCCGTAATGAGAAATCCGTTTTCAATAATTGAGCTTGGAAGAATAATTTTTGCATTTTTAAAAAGAGTTTTATTATTCATATTTACGTCCTCTATAATTGCGTTATGAATTTCTTTTCAGCTCGTCAAGCCCGAGATTTGTACCTTTATCGGTTTCTATAAACTCTATCAAGGCATCCATATCCTCAAACATAGTGTAAAGCGTCTTGCATCCGTCTTTAATAAAGCCTTTTTCTACGGAAGAGTTGACCATATTCTGAAGGTCCTGATAGTATCCGTCAATATCGAATACGCCGATGGGCTTGTTGAGTTGCTTTAACTGCTTTAGGGTAAGTATTTCGAAAAACTCCTCAAAGGTACCAATACCACCCGGCACCATAATAAAGGCGTCTGCAGAGTCTTCCATAATTTGTTTTCTTTCACGCATTGTGTTAGTGAAAACAACCTCGGTGCAATTTTTTGATATAATTTCAACGTTGTCTTCTGTGAAGAAGGTGGGGATAACACCCTTAATCTGCGCGCCGCCTTCGCTGAAGCCTTCGGCGATAGCGCCCATAAGACCAGTTCCGCCTGCACCAAATACAAGGTGGTGACCTCTTTTTGCAAGCTTGTATCCTAATTCCTTTGTTAAATCAAAATATTTTTTATCAATGCTGCTGCTTGCAGCGCCGTAAACGCATATTACCATAAGTACCTCCTGAATATCGTATATTCTATTATATGAAAAATCTGTTATTTTGTTATTCTTCATATAATAATAACACATCGAGTTTAACAAGTCAATAAAACCGTTTGTATTTTTTATTAAATTATTTTAACTTATTGAAAAAACATAGACTCTATGTTATAATTGTTTAAATTAATCTGCAAATATATAATGGCAGAGTCTTGAACGCAAGGAGACAAAAACAATGAACGATATAGAGAAATTCAAGAACGAGGTCTATCCGCTTCTGAAGGAGCTTTGTGCTATTCCTGCACCCTCGCATTACGAGGATAAAAGGGCAGAGTTTTGCAAAAATTATTTATTGAACGCGGGCTTTGAGAAGGTGTATATTGACGAAGCTAAAAACGTGATTTGCGAATATGGCTGCGAAAACTCAAATAATATTACCGTTTTTGCGGCTCATACCGACACGGTTTTTCCTGATATGGAGCCTATGCCCTTTGTGGAAAAAGGCGATATTGCATATTGCCCGGGTATCGGTGACGACACGGCAAGCCTTGCCGTATTATTGGTTTCTGCAAAATACATTATAAAAAATAATATTTCACCTAAAAACGGTGTGCTTTTCGTTTGTAATTCTTGCGAAGAGGGACTTGGAAACCTCAAGGGAACAAGAGCGCTTATGAAGGCGTATGAAGGCAGGATTAAATACTTTGTTACCTTCGATAGCGTTCCAGACATTATGGTCACAAGGTGCGTTGGCTCCCATAGATATAACGTCAAGGTTACCACGGAGGGCGGACATTCCTTTAACAAGTTTGGTAACAAAAACGCAATTGCCGCACTGTCGGAAATGGTAAATGAAATTTATAAAATTGAGGTTCCTGCCAAGGAGAACACAAAAACGACCTATAACGTAGGCACTATCCGCGGAGGTACAAGCGTTAACACGATTGCACAAAGCGCTGAGATGCTTTGCGAATATCGTTCCGACGATGTTGATTGTCTAAACGTTATGAAGGATAAATTCACAAATATTTTTAATAACGCAAAAAGTGAGAAGGTAGGGGTTGAGGTTACTCTCGTCGGAGAGAGACCTTGCTCAGCCGATGTTGACAAAGGTGAGTTTGATTACCTTGTTAACAAGAGCCGTGATATTATCAAGGGTATAATAGGAAAAGATATAGTTGAAGAATCCGGCTCTACAGACTGTAATATTCCTATGTCTCTTGGGGTGCCTTCCGTTTGCGTTGGCGTATACAGAGGAGCGGGATATCATACCCGCGAGGAATGGATTGAAATATCCAGTCTTCCCGTGGGCTTGCAGATTTCCGTTGAATTGATAAAAGCATTCATTTAATGAAGTATTCGAATATCATAGAGGGTGAATTCATTTCGAGACCCAATCGCTTTATTGCCAACGTATTAGTCGGCGACAAGGTTGAAACTGTTCACGTGAAAAACACGGGTCGATGCCGAGAGCTTTTGCTTCCGCACAGCGAGGTCTATCTATGGAAATCGGCGAGCGAAAACAGAAAGACGAAATATGACCTTGTGGGCGTGAGAAAAGGTGATAGGCTTATAAATATCGACAGTATGGCGCCAAATGCCGTTGCTCTTGAATATATCTCTCATGGGCGTCTTGTTGATAATCTTCGATGTGTCAAGTGTGAATACACATATAATTCTTCAAGGTTTGATTTTTATATCGAAACCGATAGCGCCCGTGGATTTGTCGAAGTAAAGGGCGTTACGCTTGAACGCGACGGCGTCGTTCTGTTTCCCGACGCTCCTACCGAGAGAGGCGTGAAGCACGTCAAGGAGCTTATTGTGGCGAAGCAAAGCGGGTTTGAAGCATATATATTCTTCGTAGTGCAGATGAGTGACGTAAAAGAATTTACCCCCAACGCCGAGACTCATCCCGAATTTGCCAAGGTCTTGAAGCTTGCCAAGGACAACGGTGTTAAGATTATTGCCCTAACCTGCAACGTAACTCCGGACGAAATTCTACCTGATAAAATTATCCCCGTTATTTTATAGAAAGGAGCCCCTATGCCTATATCGTCAAAAGCCATAAGAAAACAGCTTGTGCGCTTTAAAAATCTACTTGACGGCGCATCGCTTGAAACCACACGCCGCGGTCAAGAGGGAATTGGTGCGCTGATGAGAATGTCACATATTGGCAAAGCCGTTGTCAAGGAGCATCAGCTGAATAATTGTGACGGCGTCTGGGTGCTTCCGAAAAACGAGAAGCGCGAGGGAGTACTGTTGTATTTGCACGGCGGCGGCTATATCTCGGGCGATATAATGTACACCAAGGGCGTTGCCACTACCATTGCTACTAAATTTTCGGTAAAGGTTTTTGCACCCGTTTACAGACTTGCTCCCGAATATCCTTTTCCTGCGGCGCTTGACGATGCGATTGACGCTTATTTGTATTTGCTTTCCAAGGGCTATCCTGCTGAAAAAATCGCTCTTATAGGGGAGAGTGCAGGAGGTGGATTGTGTTATTCGCTTACCGTAAGGCTTCGTGAGCTCGGGTATGACCTGCCGGGCTCTATTATAGCGATTTCTCCCTGGACGGATATGACGGGCGGGGGAGAGTCCTATGAAAAAAACTCTGCCGTTGACCCCACAATGTCAAAAAAACTTTTGGATTTTTACGCCGATTGCTACACAAAAGACAGAACTAATCCGCTTGCGTCGCCGCTTTTTGCAGACCTGAATAATATGCCGCCGTCGCTGATTTTCGTTGGCGGAGACGAGGTTATGCTTGACGATGCGGTGGCATTGCACAAAGCACTTCTTTCCTATGACTCGTCGTCAAAGCTTATCGTTACCCCTGAACGTTGGCACGCTTACGTGCTTTACGGACTTGATGAGGACAAGGGGGATTTCAAGACTATCAATTCTTTCCTTGATACTCATTTATCCCCCGAAAACAAAGTGCGATGGCTACGCCTTGACAATGCCGCAAAGATTTACCCTGCAGCAAGGCGACACAATTGGAGCAACGTTTTCAGGCTATCTGCTACCTTGAAGGAAAACGTGGACGTAACCGTCCTTTCCTCTGCCCTTGACGTAACCGTCAGGCGATTTCCTTCTATAGCCACAAGGCTTAGACCCGGCTTTTTTTGGTACTATCTTGAGCAGGTGACGAAAACTCCTGAAATTATGGACGAAAACAGTTACCCTTTGACGAGAATGACCAATAAGGAAATTTCCACTTGTGCTTTGCGCGTTATCGTATATAAAAAGCGAATTGCCATAGAGGTATTTCATTCGCTTACCGACGGCACGGGCGCTTTGATTTTTCTTAAAACCTTAGTGGCTGAATATTTACAACAAAAGTATAATATCGCTATAACCAACTCCTGCGGAGTTTTACCGAGAATGGAAGAGCCGTCGGAGTGCGAATTGGAGGATAGCTTCCAGAAATACTCGGGAAAGGTCAGCGCAAGTCGACGGGAAAGCAATGCATGGCATCTTTGGGGAACTCGCGAAACGGCAAACTTTTTAAATCTTACCTGCTTTAAGCTGAGCGTTAAGGACGCTATTGAAAAGGCGCACGAGTACGGAGTTTCCTTAAATACGTTTTTGACCTCTATTATGATGGAAGCGCTGATTGACCTGCAAAAAGCAAAGGTGCCAAATCCTCGCCGTCACAAAGCGGTTAAGGTAGTAGTTCCTGTAAATCTCAGAAATCTGTTTCCAAGTACGTCGCTTCGTAATTTTGCGCTTTATACCACTCCTGAGATTGACGTGAGGCTTGGTGAATATTCCTTTGAGGATATTTGCAAGGCAGTTCACCACCATATATCTCTCGACGTCACACCACAAATTATGGCATCTAAAATCGCCGCTAACGTTAATAGCGAGCGCTCTCTCTTCGTCAGGATAATGCCTTTGTTTGTTAAAAATATCGTTATGAAGGCGGTGTTCAATGCAGTTGCAGAGAAGAAATCCTGCATAACCTTGTCAAATCTTGGAAGGGTGACCGTTCCCGACGAGGTTTTGCCGTACGTTGACAGATTCGATTTTATACTCGGTGTTCAGGCTACCGCTCCTCATAACTGCGGAGTGGTGTCCTATGGGGATACCCTATATATCAATTTTATCAGGAATATCCGCGAGTCAGAGCTGGAGTATTATTTTTTCAAAGCACTTCAATCAAAAGGGCTTTTAGTTGAGATTGAAAGTAATTCCCGACACACCTAAGGAGATAAATATGTATTGTATAAATTGTGGAGTAAAGCTTGCTGATACGGAAAAGGTATGTGCGCTTTGCGGTACCGTTCCTTATCATCCCGAAATACCTTTGTCCAATGCCGACAGCTTATATCCTAAAAATAAGTTTCCAAAGACGAGAAGGCTCAGCCGCAGCAGTATAATGTTTCTTGTTACGGCAATAGCTCTTTTGCCGATTTTGATAACCGTTCTTTGTGATTATCAGATAACGGGCACGCTTTCCTGGTCGGGCTACGTTGTGGGCGCAATTGCTGTTCTTTATCCGTCTGCCGTTTTGCCCTGGTGGTTTAAAAGTCCCAACCCCGTTATTTTCACCTCTGTCTTTTTTGTGCTGACGGGTGTGTATCTATTATTTATTAACGGCTATACCGACGGAAATTGGTTTTTGAGCTTTGCTTTTCCCGTTACGGGCTTTACGGCGTTATTGGTGGTTGCCGTAGTTACACTCGATTATTATTTAAAGAGGGGAAGGCTGTTTATCTACGGCGGTGCATTCGTTCTTAGCGGATTATTTATGATTTTGTTGGAATTTCTCTTGCATATCACCTTTGATACAAGGTTTATCTGGTGGTGCCTTTATCCGCTTATTCCATTAGTTCTTCTCGGTCTTTTGCTGATATTCTTCGGAATATCGCAGAGTGCGCGAGAGAGCTTTGAGAGAAAGTTTTTTATATAAATAAAGGTTAAAACCCCGTACAAAACGTACGGGGTTTTATCGCGTTTGTCAAAGCAACCACCAGCAGTGCTGGTGGCACCAAAAAGCTTTAGCTATGAGTAGAAAAAGAATCCTCCTTCGTTTATAATGAGGAGTGGGTTTGCCAACCACGACCAAAAAACGAAGGAGGAATCAAGTAATGAGAC